>CAMEET010000104.1 GCA_945915085.1 uncultured Treponema sp.
CTGCATCAGCCCATTCTTTATCTGCTCCAGTTATTGTTGCTGCAGAAGAAAAAACTGGATTTCCTGATGCATAAGCCATTTTTGAAGCATCAGCAACAGCTTGTGTCTGTGCAACTTTTGAATCTGCCACAATTTTTGTTCGATTAGTTATTCCGTTCTGCATAATTTCAGCAAGAGCTTGATCTGCTGCGGCTTTCTGTTCAGCAGGCATGAGTCCAATCTGAGCCTCTGCTATCTGTTTATTGATTTCTGCACTCTGTTTTGCTTCTTCTTGGCTCATAACTGTTGGAAAACGAGCATCGTGCATCATTTCACTTACTAAACCTTTTACAAAATCCTGTTCTGGAGTAAGGTTTTCTGGAATAGTTCCTAAAACACTTTTTATATATTTTGAGGAAGTTTGTGCCCATGTATTTGCTGAAATCTGATAAATTTGATAAACAATGTATTGACTAGTTTTTTTACCACTTATTGGATCGGTCGTTATAACTCTCTGCCAGAATTCACTTGCTTTATGATGCCCTGTGATTTCAACATCTGACTGTGTTTTTGTGACTTCCTCAATTGCCTGTCTTGTTTCATCATTTATATTCCCGCTTCTTGCCTGTTCAGCAGCATATACATTTATAGTTTGTCGAAGTTCTCTGGCAATAATTCTGGCATAAGCCATATCAGCACGCATTGTTGCAGATCGAATATCTGCACCATATCCAATAGAATTACGATATGCATCAGATTCATTTTTGTTAAATGATGAAATATAAAGTGAATAATCACCTCGTTTTGCAGAAGCAAGCCAAACTGGAATTGCTTCCGCACCAACAGTTCGACCATCCCAATCAACAATCTGCGTTTCCATACCTGCAACTGAAACTCCATTATTTGGAATTGTTTTTGTAATTTCTTTGCTTGATGATACGTTACTGGTACTTTTGCATCCCATAAGAATGACAGACAGAACTGCCACAACACTAACCATAATCTTTTTCATGAAAATCCTCCAATTATTCTTTAGCTTTTTAAAAAGCCATAAATTCTTTTCTTAAAATTTCTGATGCATTATTTGCTACAACAGAATAAGCCCGTTGTTTTGCTATTGTTTTGTCTTTTGCACCGACACGTTTTAGTTGTTTACTTGACGAAAAAAGCACATTTCCATTTTTTCTGATTTCAATGGTAAATGATGGTGTAAAGAAAAATCCTGCAGGCAATTGTTTACCATTTTCATTGATTACTATAAGACACAAATACTCTGCGTTTTCTTTTGTTTTGATTCCAAAATTTGAAAAAGTTTGTTCTATGTTTTTTGTAATCCGTTCTTCATAATCATTTTCACACTTCACTTTTACAGAACAAAAATCACAAAGTTCTTTGAGTAAAACATCAATATTCCAAAGAGCATTTCTTTCAGTTTCATAAAACACTGCTTGGTCCGGTTTTATGATTTGGGCAAAATCAAGTTTCTTTTCGAGTTCATCTTCTTTTGCCTTTTCTAAAGCGTGGAAAAAGCCTGTAATTTTTAAGATTGTTTCGTTTTGATTTTCTGCATTCTGATAAAGTTTTCTAAAAGGTTCTATTGCACTTTCAAGACTTGGTTTGTAAATTTCCCATGCTTCATCGCGGTTTAAATAAGCTTCAACTTCAAAAGTTTTTTGCTTTTTGTTGTAAATTGCCTTAGTATAGCGGACTGCAAAAAGTTCAGTTTCTGATTTTACAAAAACACTTTCTGAAATTTCACTTTTAGAAGATGAATCTTTAACAATTGTCCTTTCTTCTGCTTCTACAGAAACATTCATCTGAAAATATTTAGAAAGTGAAGCAAGTGCATTTTCTTGGGCAATCTGTTCTGTTTCCCCAAAACCTCGCTGTGCAATATAAGATGAATTGTTTAAATAACTTTCTGAAAATAGAGGGGAGACTATAAAAAAACAACTTACAAGGAACTTCCACATTTTTGATATAACATTAAGAAAAAACAGAACCGTCTATGTATAATTAATGCAAAAAAAATTATAAATATCATACACAGTTCTGTCGTAATATTTCACTTCTATAAGAAGTTTATTTCATCATAGAGTCAAGACATCGTTGTAAAAATTTTGTCAGCCCATGACAAAATTTATCAAATCCGGTTAATTCCCCATTTTCTAATTTCTCTTGATATTCTGCATCACGCTTTGCTTGATTATTACTTAACTCATCATAACGATTTTGATATTCATTTTTTAAGTATTTTCTTTGGTCTTCTGTCATAATGCTCTCCTATTTTTTATGTGCACTTGTTACTCTTTTACAAGTAGGATGTGAAGCCTTAAATTTAGCCTTTGCTTCTGAAATACTGTAAGCATACACAGACACAGAAGTTGTATAAATTCTTCCGTTTGTGTCTTCCCACGATGTTATTACGTATACATCCATATTTTTTCTCCTTATCTAATATCATAGTTTTTATTGTTAGATATTAGCATTACTTTTTTATTAGGTCAATATCATGTTCTAAAAATTATGATAATATCCTAATTTAATAAGTATGACACAAGAAGATGTAAGAAAAATTCTTGCAAAAAATATAAAAAACCGCAGGAAAGAACTTGGAATAACACAAATAAAACTTGCAGAACTCGCTGATATTTCAGAACCCTATATGAATGATATTGAACGCTGTCAAACGTGGGTAAGTGATAAAACTCTTGCAAAACTTGCTTGGGCACTAAATCTTGATTTGAACGAACTTTTTATAAATAATGAAGAACAAAATGGAAATTTCGATAAAGAAAAGGATTTATACAATTTATTTCAAAAACATAAAAAAGAATTGAAAAATACCATTGATAAATCTTTTGAAGTACTGTTACGTGATGTAATAAAATAAATAGTAAAAACAATGTCACACAATGAGAATTTCTTCTGTTTCTGCCGTCAGTTTTTCCATAATTTCACGATATTCTTTCCTTTGTGTTTTGACAAGACTGCTACAAAACCTCTATTTCCCCAAAGCGCTTGGACAGACAGAGCGGCATTTGTTGCAATCAACAGGTGTATTTCAATAATAATTTCCTTCCTATATGGTGATTTTTTTTCATTTTAATTACAAACTGTCATAGTGATTCAATTCTCATATGTGTACATCAGTATATAGAATATTATAAAAATTCGTAACTATTCAGCACCCAAGCATAAATTGGAAGTACCTAAAAAAGCGAGGCGAATTGCTTCATAGGCGTTTACACCGTGTTTACGGGCTGAGTCAATATATGAGCGGATTCTGAGATACCAGTTCGCACCGTCTTCAGAGCGGAAGCATCCTGCGTTTTTTAGTTTGACTTTCGTGTTGCGGACGCTCTGCTCGGCGATGTTGTTGCTGAACGGAACTTTCGTGGAGGTCGTAAATAAAAGAACTCCTTCCTTGTATCGTTCAAGTCTGTCGATGAGGTTCTGCGGCGTGGTCTTTTTAGTTTTTCCTTTACAACACTTTCCGACAGAGGATTTTCTTCCAAAAAAATGCCTTTAACTTTGCCCGAAAAGTTTTAGATTATTATTCTCAAAGGTAAAGAAATTGAAATCATACTTCCTGCAGCACTTGTAAATATTCATCCTGAATCCTTAAGTATTCCGTACTACAAGGCACTGCTCAAGATAATCTGATAATTCTTTTAACTGTATAAATAGTTCTATAATATCATGGAGAAAAAGATTTCAACTTTCAAGGAATATAATCTGTCTGCTCTGAGCTGATTTTTTAGAGTTCGATGAATAAAAAATTCAAGTCTTTTATGTTTTGAAAATGTTTGTCATAAAATCAAAGTCAATTGATTTGCAATAGCAGTTGCTGCAATCCACATGTCATTTTCTGGGATAAGTTTTCCTTCTGATTGAAGCTGATTTTTTACATTTCCGTAAATCTGCGCAACTTGTGAATCAATTTCTATAATTCCGACAAAATCGCAGAAAGACAGATATTTGTTTTTATTGAACTCAGACAGTTTTGATTTTTTTTGCACCAAACATAAGTTCTCCAACAGTTATTGCACTTTCACAACAATCATTTCCTGAGTTTTGTAATATTTTTTCTGCAGAGTCACTTCCTTTGATGTAGTTAATTACAACATTAGTATCTAAAAGTTTACCACTCACTTGAATCCTCTATGCGTTCGCAGTCTTTTATAGCTTCAAGCATTTTGTCAGAATCTGTTTTATCAATGCAGCCAAAAAAAACTGAAAGTTTCATTTTTGGAGGTTCAATGAATTCATCGAGTGCCGTAATAATAACTTTTTGCTGAGGAAGAAATCTGTTTTTTTCTAACGGAATGCATGAAGTTCCGTCAAAATATCCTTGTATGGCTATCATTTGTACACCTCTTTTGTGAATAATATATCACATTCAGAAGAAAAAATCACCTTTTATTTTTTTTACCTGTTAATTTCTTTTAAATGTCATTTGGAATCTCAAACGGAATAATTTCAAGCTGCATGAAAGTTCCTCTTCTGAATGATTTTGCCGTGATGCTTTCTGTCTACACAAAATTAATTTCATCTCCAAAAATCAAAGAAATTACGATTCAGGAATTAAAAGATTTTTTTGACGGCCGCATGGTTTATAAAAAGCAGTATTTTGAAAACTACACAGATCTAAAAAATGCCTTTAACTTTGCCCGAAAAGTTTTGGATTATTATTCTCAAAAGTAAGAAAATAGAAATTACACTTCCTGCAGCATATTTTCAGGGTCTTCTTGAGCTTTCACTTTATCATTTGCTTTGACGATTATTCCCTGCTCGTCAATAAGATAGGTTGTTCTTACGACTCCCATTGAAACTTTTCCGTAATTCTTTTTTTCTTTCCAAACGTCGTATGCTTCAATCACTTTGCGCTCAACGTCAGAAAGCAGCGTAAATGCAAGTCCGTATTTTTCTTCAAATTTTTTATGGGACGCAACTGAATCTTTACTTATTCCAAGTACTACCGCGCCTTTTTCTGTAAATTGTGGATATCTTTCCGAAAAGCCGCAGGCTTGTTTTGTGCAGCCTGGAGTATTATCTTTTGGATAAAAATATAAAATGACTTTTTTTCCTGCATAATCGCTGAGTTTATGCATTTTTCCATTCTGATCTGGCAATTCAAAATCTGGTGCTTTTGTTCCTGTTTCCAACATTTGTAATCTCCAATAAATATCTGATTCTATTTCAGGCAAAGTTTCTTGATAGAACTCACAGCCTTTTTTTATCATAATATTAAAAGTTAGAAGAATCAATTCATTTTGTAAACGGTTCGCCAGTGAAGCAGCTCACCATAAAAAAAGGTTAGAAAAAAGGGGACAGACCTTGGGTTGTGTGGGTTTAGGAATTTCGGACTAAATAGAAATTATTGAGAAAATTAATCTTTCAGACATCCAATTGGAACGACAAAAACTCCATCTGGTCGTTTGTAAGCCATTTCTGTTCCTGTAATTACCATTAGTAAATCGGGTTCTCGTAACTTCGGACCTTTTTCTGTTTTATTATATTCTTTTACAAGCTGTTTTATTTTTAAAAGATGGCGGCTTCCTTCATCGATTTCTCTGTTTCCAAGTTTGAATTCTATTAAGGCATATCTTCCGTCTTTTAAATGCAAAACACAGTCGGCTTCAAGATTATATCGGTCATGATAGTAAGAAAGTTTTCCTTCGTTCTTGGATGAATAAACTCTTAAATCTCTCATGCAAAGACTTTCAAATATAAAACCAAATGATTGAAAATCTGTCAGATAATAATCTGGCGAAAGTCCCAATGCTGCGGTGGCAATAGATGGATCACAGAAGCCTCGCTTTTTTCCTGAGCGAATTGCTGTTGCAGACCTTATTGAAGGACACCATGCTTCAATATCTTGAATCACATAAAGTTTTTCTAAAGCATTTATGTATGAGTCCAAAGTATCTTGAGAAATATTTTCTGAAGCCGAGACAACATCTTTCAAAATGTTTGATGTTTTTGTAAGAGTTGAAATATTTCGTGCATAGGATTTTAAAATCTGTTCTGCCAGAATTGGATTTCGTTTTACTTTATCAACTGTTGAAATATCAATTTCGCACACACTGGTTACATAATCTCTGGCAATTTGTAATTTTGCTCTGTCGCTTTTTCTTGAAATTTGAGCCGGCCATCCTCCGCGGCACGCTGCAAAAACTAATTGTTCAACCTCGAGTTCAGATTTAGCTTCAATATCTGCTGTTGGATTTTTAAAAAGTTCCATAAGGGAAACTGTTCCGTTCGATTCTCCTGTTTCATATAAAGACATTGTATCCATTCTCATTCTGGATATTCTTCCTGTTCCAGAATGCATTATTTTGTCTTTATCTATTGAATTTGAACCGGTAAGAATATAGAGACCAGTTTCATTTTTTTCATCAACTGAATTTCTGACAGTATCCCAAAGAACAGGGATTTCCTGCCATTCATCTATAAGTCTTGGATTATCACCTTTAAGCAGTAAAGACGGTTTTACAAGAGATGTCTGTTTGTATCCTTCGTTTTTATCTGTGTCTTGAAGTTTTATAATGCTTTTTGCCTGTTGGGCTGCAGTAGTTGTCTTTCCACACCATTTAGGTCCCTGTATCAATACAGCTCCGCTACATTCAAGTCTGAATTCCAATTCATCATCTGCGATTCTATTTAAATAGTTCATATACCACCTGAATGCAATTATAACATATTCGGTGTTTTTGTGCTATTTCATTCGGTGATTTTGTGGTAAATTATTCGGTGTTTTTGCGGTAAATTGTTCGGTATTTTTGTGCTATTTAATTCGGTATTTTTGTGCTTCTCTGACAGCACCTTTTTGTAAATCTCTAATCCTTGTCGCCGAAAACATTGAAAACAACTTTTTTTACGCTGGAGTTTGGGCGTTTCCTTTCGCTTCGCTTCAGGTCAGGCTTTGCGCACTTCGCCGACTAACCGCGGCTCATCCCTACGCATACGCTCTGGGACTGCCTTCGGCAGGTGCTCCAATCCTTAACGCAATTTTTCAATTTCTTCTATAATTTGTGGAAAAATCATCCACTTTCCTTCGATGATGGAGATTTCTTATGTAGTAACGCGCTGTACAAATCCTTTACTCAGGATTTACCAATCATCTGCACAGATAATTCGTGGAATCGGGTCATAAGGGAAAAGACGTTCATTAAAAGTTCCGTTCTTATAAATACCAAATTTGACACCGTAGCGAGCCAGCTGTTCATTAATCAGATTAGCATTGGAAATCAAATTTTCCATAAGACACCCCCCTCAAAGTGGATTTAAAAATAAAAAGGCGCACTGTCCAAACGAACAATGCGCCTTTGCAATTATTATATTACTAATATTTAAAAATATCAATATAATTTAAGAATTGGTTTGCGAATTTGTAAATAATCCAAAAAAAACTCCTTAAAATTATAAATTTGAACGTTTACACTCCCATAAAAACACCGCGTTAGCGCAACACATTTATGTGTATCGCATGGATGCGCTGAAAAAGTTTGCGAAGCAAACAGTGATAAAAATTAAACGGATGTAATTTTCATCACACCCCCATCACACTTTCGATAACGCAGGTGTGCTTTTTGCTTTCGTCGTAAGTGATTCCTACAAGAAGAACTTCGCCACTGTAGCCTTTGAGAGCGCCTGTGTAATTTTTTTCTTTTATCTGCTTGATTGCAGTTTCTGCTGTTTTGTCGTGCTTCAGTTCAATCACCATGGCAGGCTTGTTTTTTACGTCGGCTCTGGGAATCATCACCATGTCGGCAAATCCTTTTCCGCTTGGAAGTTCGCGGTAAATGTTGTAATAGGCTGGGGCGGTAAAATATGCCATTGTGATAACGCAGCTTAAAGAATTTTCGTCGTTGTATTTTAAAATCGATGTGTAAGTTTCGTGGGCAAGTTCAATAA
>CAMEET010000105.1 GCA_945915085.1 uncultured Treponema sp.
GCAGACACGCTAGACTTAGGATCTAGTGCTTCGGCGTGAGGGTTCAAGTCCCTCCCCTCGCATATATTTAGTTATTTTTTGCGGAAATAGCTCAGTGGTAGAGCGCCACCTTGCCAAGGTGGATGTCGCGGGTCCGACTCCCGTTTTCCGCTCTATCTTACAATAGAGACGCATAAACTTGTGTCTCTATTTTTTTATAAGGTCTTGAACCTATAGGAGTCACAATTGAAATTCACAAAATCAATCAAAAATCTTGAAAAATCAGCAATTGAATTAACTGTTACAGTTGATAAAGATGAAGTTGCAGAAGTTTACAAAAAAACACTTGCTAAATATGTAAAAAATGCACAAATTCCAGGCTTTAGAAAAGGTCATGTTCCAGCTAATGTTCTTGAAAGAAAATATGGTGACTCAATTAAAGCAGAGGCAATTGAATCTTTAATTGATCTTTCATTTTCTGAAGTCATTAAAGATAATCAAGACATCTACCCTCTTCCATATTCACAGACAAAAATGGAAAAAATGCCAGAATTGGATGTAACAAAAGATTTGACTTATACTGTAAAATATGACATTTTCCCAAAAGTTGAAGTTAAAAACTTCTCTGGAATTAATGTAAAAGAACCTCAAGTTACTATTTCAGATGATGATGTTGCAGAAGAACTTAAAGCAATGCAGGAACGCAATGCTATGGTTATCGACAAAAAAGATGAAACTGTGGAAAAAGATAATGTTGTAACAATTGATTACGTTGAACTTGATGAATCTAAGAATGAAATTGAAAGCACAAAACGTCAGGATTTCGTATTCACAGTAGGTTCTGGCGAAAATCTTTACAAAGTTGATGATGATATTCTTGGAATGAAAAAAGGCGAATCTAAAGAAATCACAAAAACTTTTGACAAAGATCACGAAGATTCTGATCTCGCTGGAAAAACTGTAACTTTGAAAGTTACTGTAAAAGCAGTAAAAATCCGTGATATTCCTGCTTTGGATGATGACTTTGCTCAGGACTGCAATGAAAAATACAAGACTTTGCAGGATATGAAGGATGACATAAAAAACAACATGGAAACTGCAAAAAATCGTCGAATCAGAGAAATCAAAAACAATTCTTTACTTGAACAGCTTGTAGAAAAAAATCAGTTTGAAATTCCTGAGTCAATGTTACAGACTGAATTGGATGGAAGATGGAAGATGATGGCTCAACAATTCCAAACTACTCCAGAACAGCTTGAAAAAATGATTACAGCTTCCGGTCAGACAAAAGAAAACATGCTCAATGAATGGACTGGAAACAGCGAAAAAATGCTTAAATCTCGCATTATTGTAGATTCTTTGATTCGTTCAAAAAATATTAGTGTTTCTTCAGAAGAAATAGAAGCTGAATATGAAAAAATTGCAAAAGAAGGTGGTATGACTGTAGAAGAAGTTAAAAAACACTACGAAGACCCACGTTCAAAAGAATATTTGATTGACGAAACAAAAGAAAATAAACTTTATGATGAAATTTATAAAGAAATAAAAGTTTCTAAAGGCGACAAAATGTCTTTCAAAGATCTTTTTTCAAACATGTAATTTTAATTAAAAATTTATAAATTCAAAAAAGGCTGACTTTAAAAGAAATCTCATTTTCTTTTTGAGGCAGCCTTTTTTATACATTTTGGAACGAAATATTTTTTTATTGTTTATTTATGTTTAATTCAATGAAAAAATCACTACACAAAACAAATAAAATTTATTATAATTATAAAGATTGACTTTTTTTCTAAGGATTTTAAATTATGGAAAAGATGAATACTTTAGTGCCTTATGTTGTTGAAAAAACAGGTAATGGCGAACGTTCTTATGATATTTTTTCTCGTCTTTTAAAAGATAGAATTGTTTTTATTGACGGTGAAATAAATGATACAATGGCCGATTTAATAGTTGCACAGATTTTGTTTTTAGAGTCTGAAAATCCAGACAAAGATATCAGTATTTACATTAACTCACCTGGTGGAAGCGTAACTGCAGGACTCGCAATTTATGATACGATGAAATATGTAAAATGTGATATTCAAACAATCTGCATGGGACAAGCTGCTTCAATGGCTGCAATTTTGCTCGCTGGTGGAACAAAAGGAAAACGATATGCCCTTCCTTCAAGCAGAATTATGATTCATCAGCCTAGAGGCGGAGTTGAAGGTCAGGAAAGTGATATCAGCATTCTTGCAAAAGAGATTATCAGATTAAAGAAACTTTCTATTGAATATCTTTCAAATGATACTGGAAAATCTGTAGAAAAGATTGCAGAAGATATTGAACGAGATTTCTTTATGTCCGCACAGGAAGGAAAAGAATACGGCGTTGTTGACCATGTAATGCCAAACAGAAAATAATTATTTAAATTCAACTCAAGAAAAGGATTTTTTTATGAGATTTTTTGGAAATAATGAGGGAGTTTGTGTTTTTTGTAGGAACACAGCCGGCAGAGACCGCAGATTAGTGGGCGGACTTGGAAGTGACATTTATATTTGTGATAAATGTGTTGCCATTTGTCAGGAACTTTTGGAACAGCAAGAAGCTGAATTAATGCCAATTGAAATCAAAAATGTGCCTACTCCCAGCGAATTTAAACAATATCTTGATAGTTATGTTATCGGTCAGGAAGAAGCAAAAAAAACTTTATCAGTAGCTGTTTACAATCACTACAAACGAATGTCAGTTTTAAATGCATCCAAAATGGATGAAAATGCAATAAAAATTGAAAAATCAAATGTACTTTTGATTGGTCCGACTGGTTCTGGAAAAACACTTTTGGCAAGAACTCTGGCAGAACGATTAAAAGTTCCTTTTGCAATTGCTGATGCTACTACATTAACTGAAGCAGGTTACGTTGGTGAAGATGTTGAAAATGTTCTTCTCAAACTCATTAACGCAGCAGACGGAAATATCGAAGCAGCTCAGCGTGGAATTATTTTTATTGATGAAATTGATAAAATTGCACGCAAAAGTGAAAACACTTCTATTACACGCGATGTAAGCGGTGAAGGTGTTCAGCAGGCTCTTTTAAAAATTATAGAAGGAACAATTGCAAGCGTTCCCCCACAGGGTGGCAGAAAGCATCCTAATCAAGAAATGCTTCAGATTGACACAACAAACATTCTGTTCATTTTGGGTGGGGCTTTTGTAGGGCTTGACAAAATTATTGAACAAAGAGTTGCAAGCCATTCTATGGGATTTGGTTCCAATGTCGGACAAATGGATGAAGCACAAAAAATGCAGCTTTTAAATCAGGTAACTCCAGATGACCTTGTAAAATTCGGACTCATTCCTGAATTGATTGGACGTATGCCGATCACATGTGCTTTGAAGGAACTTACAAAAGATGATTTGGTAAATGTATTAACTGAACCAAAAAATGCAATCACAAAACAGTTCCAAGCTTCATTTAAAATCGATGATGTTGATTTGATTTTTGAAAAAGAAGCTATCGAAGAAATTGCAAACGAAGCTATCAGACAAAAAACTGGAGCACGTGGTCTACGAACAATTGTTGAAAAAATGCTCATGGATATTATGTTCCAGATTCCTGATATTAAAGGTAAAAAACAATTTACAGTTACAAAGAAAATCGTTCAGGGAAAAGAAAAAAATCTGTCTGATAAAATTTTACAGTTACCTGACGCAAGTTAGTTTTTTATGAATGCATTTGATTTATTATCCGATAAATTAAAACAATCGGTTCATGAATTAGGTTTTTCCTCTCCTACTCCTGTTCAGTCAGAAGTAATTCCTAAAATCACAAATGGAGAAAATGTTTTATTTCAATCTGATACAGGAACAGGAAAAACTTTTGCTTATCTTTTTCCGTTAATTAGTAAACTCGATAATCTTGAATCAAATAAATCTTTAAATTCGAATGTAAAAATTATAATTCTTGCACCGACATTTGAACTTGCATCACAGATTAATACAGCCTGCAAATCAGTATCAGATATGAAAACTGCATTATTGATTGGTGGTGTTCCTATAAAAAGACAGATTGAACTATTAAAAGAAAAACCTCAAATCGTAATTGGAACTGCATCAAGACTTGTAGAACTTATTCATCTAAAAAAACTAAAAATCGAAAATCTTTTGGCTGTTGTTTTTGATGAAACTGACCGTCTTTTGAAAAAGGAAGCAATTTCTGATACATCGGATTTTAGAAATCTTTTAGCTCCTGAAACTCAGATTATTGCTTGTTCTGCAACATTGAATAAGCAGACAAAAATTTTCTTTGCAGATTCAAAAAATATTATCATGCCTCCTGAAAATGTGTTAAAAGAAAAAATAACACATTGGGCAATTTACGCTGAGAACCGTGACAAAATCGATACTCTCAGAAAATTTCTTGCAGCACAAAAACCTGAAAAAGCACTTATTTTCACTTCAAGAGCAGATCAAGTTGAAAACATTTTTAATAAATTAACATACAAAAAAGTTGAATGTACTTGTCTTCATGCAAAAACAGATAAACAGCAGCGCAAAAATGCTATTGATTTTTTCAGACGGGGAAAAACTCCAGTTTTGATTACAAGCGATTTGGCGGCAAGAGGTCTTGATATTCCAGACATTCAATATATAATTCAAATGGACTTACCTCAAGATGAAGATTTTTTTGTGCATAGATGTGGAAGAACTGCCAGAGCTGGAAAAACTGGAATAAATGTTGTGATTGGCGATGAATGGGAAATGCATCATTATGCAAAATTAGAAAAAAAATTCGGATTGACAGTTTATCCTAAAGAAATTCATAATGGGAAAGTAATAAAACCGACAATTAATGATGAAAACTAGACAGATTTTAAAATCAATATGATTTTTGAAAGTTTTTGAGGAAAAATTATGAAAATTGCAATAGATACATTTGGTTCAGAACATGGTCGCTCAGGTTTTGGTTCATATATTTTAAATTTTATTTCAAACCTGCCGCAGGAACTTTCTTCACAAAAATTAACTGGAACTACAATAAATGCTGATACAAATAAAGGTTCTTCAGAAAATGAAAATTCATCTGATAAAAAAAATGATATTCAAATAGAACTTTTTGGACTTGAAGATGACCGTTACACTTATACATCCGGTAAGGATATCCCTTTTACATCTACAAAAATTTCTTCATCAAAAAAAGCTGAACAAAAATGGCACATCAGAAAAATCAATTCTTTTATCAAAAAAAACAAATATGACGCAGTGATTTATCCTTGTGTATGTAAAGTTTTTCCTGTAAAGTTTAAAAATCATATGGGAATTGCAATTATAAACAGCATAATTTCAATTGATATGAAAGAAATGTCTTTTTTTCAGAGAAAACAGCTAAAAAAAGGATTAAAGAATATTCAAAAAATTGTTGCAGCTTCTGAATATATCAAAAAAGATTTAATAAAGCTTGGAATAAATCCTCAAAAAATACAAGTAATCCATAACGGAATAGACCATAAAGTTTTTTTCCCTATGCCAAATCTTGATAATGATATAATAGACATAAATCCATTTTCAATTAAAAGACCTTATTTTATTTACGGTTCAAGTTTGTCCGGTCCAGAGAAAAAACACATTGAACTGATAAAAGCTTTTGAACTATTCAAAAAAAATACTAATCTTCCACACAGGCTTGTGCTTGCAGGAAATGAAGGTGAGTATTCAAAGCAAGTTCAACAAGCCGTTTTTTCTTCTGAGTTTGCAAGCGATATTTTTCTGGTGGGATATTTTCCACATGAAAGTTTTGCAAAACTTTACGCTGGTGCAGAGGCATGTCTTTTTCCATCTGTGAATGAAGGTGTCGGTTTACCTATTCTTGAAGCGATGGCCTGCAGCATACCAGTTTTATGTTCACAAGAAGGGGCTTTAAAAGAAATTGGCGGAACATCTCCTTTATATTTTGATTCTGATAACATTGACCAGATTTCTGCTTTGATGCAAAAAATTGTTGAGGACAAAGAATTGCGAAATAACATTGTTTTTGACAGCATTTTATGGGCAAATGAGTTTAATTGGGAAAAAACTGTAAGACAAACTCTTGCAATAATTTAATGGTATTTTTTCAAAAAAACAACTATAAATAAACAAATAAAAAATAAACTACTTTTCTATAATCAAAAAAATCATTATAATAGTAAAGATTAACTATAAGTAAACTCATATTAGGTTCAATTTCGAGTTTTTTAATTTTAAACAGTGGCAAGGATTGTAAGGGCTGGCGTAGCCAGTTCCGAAGCGTAGCGAAGGAATGAAGCGATAGCGTAACCCTGAAAAGCCTGTTTTTTGCGAAGCAAAAAGCCACCCAAAGAAAAAAAATTTAAAACTCGACATTTGTCCTATTATATTAAAAGGAAAAATTATGATTAAAAACGAAACATTAAAAAAGATTTTACCAAGTTCAATTTTGCTAAATCCAATTGGAAAAAACGGAAATGAAATTTGGATAGAAGATTTTGAACAATTATATCCTCTATTTTTCAAAAGCGTATTAGAAATTCAAAAAGCAGATATTTCTGAGTTTTCAGGATTTGGGGAATTTTCAGAAGACGGAATACCTGAATTTTCTACATTCAAAGATTTTTTAGTAAAAAGTTTTGATGATTCAAACGATGACTATTGGAAAAATTGGAAAGAATTGTTTAATACTTCAATGATGAAAAAAGAATTTTTTGAAAAGTATTTTAACAAAATGATTGAATTAAGTTCTTTTTGCGAAAATCAACGATTTCTTGTAAATAATAATTTATTTTTTGGAAATACAGTTATAATGAATGATAAAGTTGGATTTCTTGATTGGAACAGAGTGGCAATTACTGATTGGATTTTGGATTTTGCCACAATGGATTTACACAGACCTTATTTTAATATACCAGAAAAAATGGTTCCTTATTTTAAGGAAAATGGAATTGAAGTTCCAAATTTTAAAGAAAGATTTTTGTGTATGGCTTATTACAAAGGCTTGAACGCTTTAAGATGGCATGCTTCTATTGATGACGAAACTTCATGCAAAACAATTATTGTATCAATTTCTGAACTTGAAGACAGAATTAATTCATTATAAAAAATTGCATAAAGGATTGAAAAATGAAGTATAAAAATGCAAGAGATATTTTGCCACCAGAATTGATTTCTCAAATTCAAAAATATGCCGCTGGAAAATTATTGTACATTCCAAAGGAAGATGATTCTACACCTTGGGGAACTTTGTCTGGTGCAAAACTTGCATTAAAAAAAAGAAATCAACGAATTTATAATGAATACAAAGAAGGCAAAGGAATTAATGAATTAGTAGAAGAATTTTTTATTTCTGTAGATTCAATTAAAAAGATTGTCTACGGAAACAAAGAAAACAAGGATTCAATAATTCCTTTTTCACAAACTTTAGAAAACGCCATTTTGTACAACGAAGCAGGCCTTGATGAAGAATGGATTAGAACTTTCTTTTACAAAAACTTGGGTGAAAACTCTTTTCCCGAACATTGGATTTTAGACGGTTTGGTAAAATTTCCAATTCGTTTGTTTTCACAAGAAAAACTGCAAAATTTAGAAAATTCAATCAAAAATGTAGAGACAAAACCTTTTCAAAAACAAAAAAATGAAAAAACGCAAATTCCACTGATTTTCCTATTTGAAAATGGAACATTCTATCTTTTAGATGTTTTAGACAACAAAAAATTACTAGCTGAATTAAAACTAAAAAAGACAAACGCATTTCCTGCATATATCTTTATCAAAAACAAAGAAGAATATCCTTCCTACTTAAAAAATTACGGAAATCCTTTTCACCAAGCAAAAATAAACTAATTTTTTTAAAATTTTTCTACACGCACTGCAATCTTGAATCAATTATTTTCATCATAGAAAAGTGTTT
>CAMEET010000106.1 GCA_945915085.1 uncultured Treponema sp.
CCCCGCCTTTATAAGCTTTCAAAAATGCACAATGTTGAGCTTATTAAATCCCGAAACTTTGAACTGCCTGCTAACTATCGTTTTAGGGAAGATTTTGAAGAGGGGCGTTTTGGAGCCTTTCAATATGACGAGGCTTATGATTTTAAGCTTGAATTTTCTGGCGAAGCCCGCAGTACAGTCAGAGAGTGCGTCTGGTCTGATAATCAGATTATTGAAGAAAATCAAAAGGAAGGTACAACTGTAATTTCCTTTACCAGTTCCCAGTGGATTCCAATTTTCAGATGGCTACTCTCCTTTGGAGAAAACGCCCGTCCCCTTGAGCCGGACTGGCTGGTGGAGCAGTGGAAGGAAAGCATAGAAAAAATGTACAAAAATTTATAAAAAAATATTCACTTGGTCATTAAATGACTACTCCTCTCTATTACACTGTCTTAAAATCTTATAAAAAATTGGGGAATCCTATGAAAAAAACTAAATCAATTATTGCAGTATTGTTTGTTTCTACATTACTGCTGAGCTTTGTGGCCTGCAGCAGTCCGAGTGGTGGAGGAAGTGATTCTCAGAATGAGCCGAAAGAAGAGAATAATTCTTCTGAAAATAGAGTGAAGATTGCTGTTTTTGAAGATACTAAAAATAAAGAGAAAATAACTTTTTATAAAGATAGTAGCTGGCTCAGAACTACGACAGATGTTCAACAAAAAACAGGGGCTGTTAGTTTCTATGGAAAAGGAACTTTCGAAATTGTAAGTGGAGATTTAAAAAATGGTTATGTAACTTTTCATTTAACTCATGGTTCTTTGCCAGAAAAACAAAAATACGGTATGTTTACAATCATAAATCCAACGACACTTACTACTTATGATTATGAAAACTTGATGATAAAAAATGAAAAGGATTATGAAAACGTAACTATAAAGGAAGGTGTATTTACTTTTACCCCTACATTTGCAGACAGAAAATACAAAAATATTCCGCTTAATTTAGAAGAAACAAATGAGCAGACAGAATCGTCAGATGAAGATATTGATAATGATGCTTTAGTTATGGAAGAAATAAAAGCAATAACAGAAAGTACCTCTTATGTTCTTTCGAAATCTTGCAAATTAAGTACTGTAAAGGAAGCTTTGGATTATCTGAAAGAGAATAAACCTGAAGTAGAAATTGATTTAGATTTAACAAAATATCCAACTACTGTGATTGATGATAATGCTTTTGCTAACAGTACAAATATTAAATCTGTGCGCTTTCCAGATAATCTTGCAAGTATTGGAGATTTGGCATTTGCAGATTGTTCAAATCTTATTTCTATTGAAATTCCAGCTTCTGTAAAAAGGATTTCAATGAACTCTTTCAAAGATTGTACAAACCTTTCTAGTATTTACTATAATGGTTCATTGAGCCTATGGTGTGCAAATCCTTACACAAGTTACGAGTCATATACATCTCCAAATACAAAAACATGGGATGCTTCTGTTTTTCCTTCAGCCTATGATTTATATCTAAATAATAATAAGGTTACGGAACTTACTGAAGAGATGCTGCAGGATATTAGAAGTTTTCGTGATTATGCATTTAAGAATTGTAAAAGTCTTATATCAGTATCAATTCCACTAGAAATAAAAAATTTTGGAAGAAACGTATTTGTAGGCTGCTCTGGAATTACTACTGTAACTGCAAATCAAGTAATGCTTGGTAGATTTTCAGATTTTGATAGCAATTCTATAAAAGAAATTATTGTTCAAGATGGTGTAACTGAACTTCCTTCATATAGCTTTGCATATTGTTCAAATTTGACTAGTGTAACAATACCTGCAAGTGTAACTAAAATTGAGTCCTATATTTTTAAGGGATGTGAGTCTATAACCAATATAATTTTTGAGGATACAACAAGTAAATGGTATTGGGGAGAAACTGAGGAAGGTGTGCCTATGTCTAAAGATTCTGCTGAAAATGCGAAACTTTTTAAGAGTAAATGGTACAGTGTTTTACTTAGTGAGAAGTATATCTCGAATTAAGTTACTATAATTTACATACAAAATCGCAGAGAGTACAGATATTGCCTGTGGTTCTGGGGAGTTTCTTTCCCCGTGACCGCAGGCATTTTTTTAGTCCGTGACGGCGGTAGTGGGAAAGTCCTTCCTCGTAGCAGATTTTTATCATTGGATTAGCGGCGGCATTGTTGTTGAATTTTTGCCAAAACTATCTAAAAATAAACTTGATTTCCTCTGTCTTTTGATTGGCTTCACTACAAACGGCGGAATTTATAAAGCTATTGGAAAAGCTTTCCTTAAGAATGCAATTGTCGGTTTCTACATGATTGTAGTTGGATGGGTTATTGCAATCATAGGATATTTTTCAAAATAACTAAAATAAATCAATATATTTCAACAATAATGGCACCAGTTTTTTCATCATTTTGATGAATTGCTGGTGTTTTTATTTTAACTTCAATCAAATCTCCGCTTGTAAGAGAATTATTTTTGTCCAAACATTCTTCTTGTTCTGTGTAATCTTGATAGCTTATTTTCCCATTTGATTGTAATTTTGCTTGTGTGCGGAGTAAAGTTAGTCCAAGTTTACTGCAGGCATAAAATGACTGTTTTTTATCTACGATAAAGGAATCTGATGTGATACGACATTTCAAGGTCTGCATGGTCTGCGAGGTCTGACCCCATTTTAATTCTTTTGAATTTTCCGCATCTTTATCTTCCAGTAATTTTGAATTCTTTTCTTCTATATTAATTTTTTCTGTAACTGATAAAAATGATAATGTTGCGCGTTCTTTTGGAAGTTTTGCTCTTTCACTGAGTTTTTGAAGCTTGAGTGGTGCATCGTCTGTGGAAAATGCAAAATTGCACCATTTGTGGGAGCTGCCTGTGTATGCTTTAAATCCGTTCATCGGACATTCTTGAGCATGGGGACAAGGAGCTGCAATTAATCTTCCTTCTTCCAAAAATCTTGTTCGCAGAAGGCTTAATGTGCGTGATGATTTTGGAACGCCTGGCTCCACGAGCAAAAATTTCGTCTGTGCTGTACTGTACGCTTCAAACTGTTGAAAATACTTTTTTGCCTGATACTCTGGCGGCATATCTGAGCTTTGATCAAGTTCGTTGAGCATATTTGCGCATGTTATAAATTCTGCTTTTTGTTTGATTTGCGTACCAAACGCACCTTTTACTCTGATTATTTTCCAAGGCTCAAATTCTGGAGTTTTTGCCGCAATTGTCAGATACAAATCTTCTCCAAAAATCATGGAATTTGCTGAAACATCCAGACAATACCATGTGAGTTTTTGTCTGCGAAGTTCTGGTCTTGCAAGCCAAAGTGCAATCACCACAGTTAAAGGTCCTGTTCCACAATCTAAACAAATGTGTTCATTCTGCTGATTTTGTGGAAAGATTTTTTCTGCCTTGAGATTTTCTTCGTTTTTTGGATTTTGTGAAATTTCTTCGGACTCTGGAAATGATTCTTTTGGAAGATTTGAAAAAAGTCGTGTTAGGCGCACAAGATTCCACCATGTGTAATATCGAACATAGGATGAAAGTTGAATATTATCGTTTAAATAACCAAGCCGGCGTTCACTTCGTTTGTCAGTAAGTTGATGAGAAAGAGTTTTGATGTTATCAGGAAGTTGTTGAATTTGGCGACTGTTTAAAGGTCGTACAGACTGAACAATCTGGTCAAAATCTTCTAGGATTTTTTTTGTGTCATAAGAAATGTTTTTTGTAGAAAAAAGAGAATTCTGTAGATGATAATCATTTGCATAATCATTTTTTTGAAAATTCTTATTTTTGTTATTTTGATTTTGTTGAAAAGCATCTTGCTTTGACTGAGTCGTCCTAGTTTTATTGCCAGCCTGATATATCTGACTGGTGTGCTGTTTTATTGATTTTTCTTTCTTAGAAAAAGACTGTTTTTCTTTTTTAGAGGCTTTTTTTTGTGTAAATTTCTGGTAGAATTTTTGTTCTTCTGACATTTTTTTCCTGCTTTTTTAAACTTATCTATACTTTGTTATTTTTGACTATTTTTCAGACTCATTTTTTGTTTTTATTTCAGAATTATCTTGTTTAGCATTTTTCAAAAGTAAATCCGTAAGAATTTTTCTTGTTTCGCTGATATCGCGAAAAGTTTCTGGTTTTTGCTGTATAATCTTTGCTTCACGCAGAATTTGTCTGCCAGCTTCTTCCGCTGTCATTTTTCTGTGTACAGTCAAAAATTTGATTCGAAAAATCAATTGTAGTTCTTTTTGTGAATAAATCCTTCGCCCTGCAAAATCTTTTTGTGGAGAAAAACAGGGAACGACCTCTTCCCAATAACGAAGTACATGAGGTTTTATACCTGTCAATTTTTCAACCTGCTTGATATTGTACATAGAAAAACATTTTCCCAATAATTCTTTTTTACTTCAGTTCAGATTACTTTTACCCAAAAAAACTATCTGTCTTCCCATTTTTGACGGCTACCTTTAATCTCAAGTTGAACGGGAATCTGGTCGTAGCCTAAATCTTCGCGAATTCTGTTTTTTAAATATGTAATATAAGTTTCTGGTACAACTTCGGGACGAGTTGCAAAAATAACAAAATTCACAGGATTTGTGCTTGCCTGCGTCATATAACGAATTTTAAAATGAGCAGTTTTACTTGCTGGCGGAGGATAACGTTCCAGCCAGTCTTGAAGTGCATTGTTCAAAGCTGAAGTTGAAATCTTTAAAGTAAGCTGCTCGTAAAGTTTGATAGCCGTGTTTAAAAGTTCTTTGATTCCTTTGCCTTCTAGTGCAGAAAGTGGCAGAATCGGGGCAAAATCCATGTGTGCAAACATAATGTTCATCCAATTGCGTACATCTTTTATGGCTTTATTACTTTGGTCGTCTTTTAAATCCCATTTATTCAAAACAAAGATGATTGCCCGACCTTTTTCATAAGCAAGCGAACAGATTTTTTTATCTTGCTCGGCAAGTCCTTCAACAGCATCAATCAAAAGAAATACAACATCACATTCATCAAGTGTTTTGATTGCTCGATTTACAGAATAATATTCTACATCATCGTGAACTTTTGCTTTTCTGCGGATTCCAGCAGTATCTAACACTTTGAAATGTTTTCCGCCGTATTCAAACTCACCCTCAACAACATCACGAGTAGTTCCTGCGTAATCACAAACAATTGAATTTTCAGAATGTGTAAGTCTGTTTGAAAGTGTAGATTTCCCTGTATTCGGTTTTCCCAAAATTGCAATTTTGATTGGGCGCTCTGTGGAAAGCACTTTAACTTTGCTAAAATCACATCTTTCTGTAACAAGAGTAGCAAGTTCACCAATTCTATCCCCATGTTCTGCAGAAATAAAAATCAGATTCTCAAAACCATATTTTGCGTAATTCCATGCTTCAGCCTCGTTTTTTCCACCTTCAGTTTTATTTACAGCGGCAATCAGTTTGTGCCAATACGGACGCATTCTGATGATAAATTCTTCATCTTCGCCAGTAATTTCTGTTGCATCTAAAAGCAAAATGACAACATCCGCTTTTTCAATCATCTCCAAAGAACGCTCTACAACATAATCATCAAGTTCTGCTTCTTTTGTACCAATATCACGAGTTAATTTGTAACCGCCTGTATCTATAAGATGAACAGGTTTTCCATCCAAAATTGCTGTTGCTTCAACTGGGTCACGGGTAACGCCTGGCTGGTCGTTTGTAATTGCAACTCGTTTTCGCAAAAATCGATTGAATAGTGTAGATTTTCCAACATTCGGGCGACCAGCAATCACCACAACAGGAAGTCCTTCATATTCAGCATTTTCTGCAGAAGCTTCTCCTGTAACTGTTACAGTTCCGTCTGGTGCCACAGTTATTTCAGATGAAACTAAATTTTCTATAAAATCTGGTTGATTTTCTAAATCATCAAAAGAATTTTTTTTATTTTCCTGAGCTGTTTGGTTATTTTCTTTTTGTTTACTGAAGTCTGGTTTTGCTTTTTTTTTCGCCATATTTTATTTTTTCCCTTTGAACTGATTCATTTCCCACAAACTGTCTAAATGCTGAGAAGAAATAGCCTGAAGTTCCTGAATCGTAAATCTTGATAAAAGTTCTTTTGTGCCGGAAATCATTTTTGGGCTCATACTCAAATTTCTGATGCCCATTCCAGCTAGAACCATCACACTATCCTGACGACTTGCCATTTCACCGCACACCGCAATCGGAATGTTTGCAGCATTTGCCGAAGAAATAGTCATTTCGATTAACCTTAGAACAGAAAGACTAAATTCGTTGTACAATTCTGCAACATGAGGATTTTCGCGGTCCACAGCCAGAGTATATTGAGTCAAATCATTTGTTCCCAAGCTGAAAAAATCACAAGTTTTTGCAAGACAATCAGAAATGAGGGCTGCAGCAGCTGTTTCTATCATTATACCGATTGGAATATCATCTTTGAAAGGAATTCCTTCTGCAGTGAGTTCCTTTTTAACTTCATTGACTAATTCCAGACATTGTTTTACCTGGCAGTAACTCGAAATGAGCGGAAACATTATTTCCAGATTTCCATAAACGCTGGCTCTGTAAAGAGCTCGAAGCTGTGTTTTCAAAACATTTGGACATTTTAAACTTAAACGCACA
Organism: uncultured Treponema sp.; assembly: GCA_945915085.1. Lineage (GTDB taxonomy): Bacteria > Spirochaetota > Spirochaetia > Treponematales > Treponemataceae > Treponema_D. The sequence continues at coordinate 6,614 of CAMEET010000106.1, forward strand.
GCACGAAGTCCCATAAGTGGATTTTTTTCTTCTAGAACCGGAAATTCAACGGAATTAATAAGTTTATCTCCGCCTGCATCCAGCGTGCGGATAGTGACAGGTTTTCCCTGCATTGCTGATAAAACATATTTGTAGGCTTCAAACTGATTTTCTTCGCTAAAATTTCTGGCAGCGGCATTCAAGGAAGCTCCATTTTGTGCCATATACAAAAACTCAGTTCTAAAAAGTCCAATTCCATCTGCTCCTTCTGCTACAGCAACATCAGCTTCTTCAGGAGTTCCGATATTTGCATAAAGTTTAAACCTTGTGCCGTCTTTTGTGACAGCAGGCTTATCCAAAAACGCTTTCAGACTTTGTTTATGTGCAAATTCCTGCCTTATTTTTGCTTTGTATTCATCGATTGTAGATTTATCCGGGCTCACAAGAATTTCAGCTTCTTTTCCATCCACAATGACAGTTTCGCCATTTCGCACTTTTTTACTGATATCTTCAAGCCCAACAATTGTCGGAATTCCATAGTTTCTGGCAAGAATGACAACGTGACTGGAAACACCGCCTTCACTGAGGGCAAGTCCCGCAATTTTACGTTTTGAAAGGATGATTGTGTCTGCTGAGCTCAAAGATGTTGCAAGAATTACAGAACCATCTGGCACTTGTTTGATGTCAAAAGGGTGAATATCAAGCATTTCATCCAAAACTCTGCCAAAAACATCGGTAATATCTTGTGCTCGTTCAGAAAGATAAGAATTTCCAGATTGACGCAGCTTGGAAGCATATTCTTCGGCTTTAAACTGCACCGTATATTCAATATTGAAAAGTTCCGTTTCAAAAAAATCTCTCACTTCTTTATTGAAAACAGGGTCTCCAAGCATCAAAATATAAGTTTCATAAACTTCGCGTTGAGCTTTATCACGAGGGTCAGTTTTGGAAAGTGAATCAAGATATGAAGAAAGTTCAAGCGTCACTGCTTGAACAGCATTTTCGAAACGCAGCCAGTGTTTATTTATCTGGTCAATTTTAATGTGATGCTGAGGAATTGCACGTTTTACAGCATCAGGGATTACAAATGCAGTGCCAATTCCAATACCGTCAGCAGCGGGAATGCCAAGAAATACTTCCATAAATTTGAATTATATCAAAAAAATGATTATGTTTAAAGTGTGATTTTTTT
>CAMEET010000107.1 GCA_945915085.1 uncultured Treponema sp.
GTTGAAACAATCTTCCTGACTTTTTTATATGAGGTGTAAGATAAAACCGCTAAAATAGCGCGGCTTTATCTTACCTTAAGTTTGCGTTGCAAACTTATTATTGAACTGCTGTTCCTCATTACATTACGGAACAGCGTAAAAAGTCAAATCGATTGTTGAAACAATCTTCTTGACTTTTTATGGGAGATTTATATGAGAAAAAATTTAAAAATATTTATTTTAAGTATTGTTTTATCTGTGCTTATCTTTGGATGTAGAGATTCCTCTGGAGATGCTTTGCTTCAATATATTAATATGCAGGATTTGTTAAAGCCTTCTCAGGTTAATCCAGAAGATTATGAAGATGCGTTTTTTGATGATTTTAATGGAAAAGATTTGGATTATTCTAAATGGTCAAAGTGCGACAATGAAGAACGCCAGTCACATCTTTCTAATCATGGTTGGTGGATGAAGGAATGCGCTTATGTAGAAAATGGAAATCTTGTTCTTGAATGTAAAAAAGCAGAAGACGGCAGATTAATTTCTGGTGGTATTCGTTCAAAGGGAAAATTTGAAAGAACAAAAGGACTTTACGAAATAAAATTTAAGGTTGAAGATGGTTCTGGTTTTTGGTATGCCTTCTGGATTTTTGCAAAAAATAACCCTGAAAATATTAGTGGCAGCGCTAGTAATGGTGCAGAGCTGGACTGTTTTGAAATTCTTCCTGGCAAGGATAAGATGATGTCTACAATTCACTGGGATGCGTATGGTTCTGAACACCAACAGAAGGGAACTGAACCAAAAAAACTTAGTTCAAGTTTTTACAATAGCTGGCACATTTTCCAGTTTGAATGGAGTGATAATTCGTATATTTGTTATCTTGATGGTGCTCGTTTGTGGGAAATGAATGGAAGCGATTATGGCAACGGCATGTGTCAGGTTCCTGGTTATATGAAGATAACAACAGAATTTGGAGAAGGGTTTGGTGGCGAATTGGATTCTCTAATAGAAAATGGCGGAACTAAAAAAATGCTGGTTGATTACGTAAAGTTTTCAACACGAAAATAAAAATTAATTCATACCTTTATAGTAAAATCTGTGGTAGAATAATTACAGTTTAAATTATAGAGGTGATGAGGATGAGCAGCGGAAACAGAATTCCTGTTATAACTATAAATCGAGAATATGGAGCTGGCGGAAGAACTATAGCAAAAGGGCTTTCGGAACGATTTGGAATTCCGTGGTATGATCAGGACATAATAACAGAAATTGCTCGTGATACAGGATATTCAGAAGAAGATATTCAGAATGCCGGCGAAAGACTTAGCAAATTCGATTTGTTTATTGATTCATTTCCAGGCTCTTCCATTAATTATGTAAGTATTCATGACAATATTTTTGAGGTTCAAAAGAATGAAATTCTTAAGCTTGCAGAAAAACCTTGTATCATTGTGGGAAGACTTTCTAACGTAATCTTAAAAAGTGAAAACATTAAAACTTTTGACATTTTTCTTTATGCGGATTTTGAAACAAGAATGAAGCATATTGGTGAACTTGGTGAAAATGGGTCCCATGACTTGAAGAAATTTGTAGAAAAACGTGATGCGTTAAGATCCAATTATTATAAACATTATTCTGGAAATAATTTTAATTCTTGTCATAACTATGATATTTGTATTGATACTGGACGTATACCAAAGGAAAAGATAATAGATATTATTTCAGAAGCTATTCGTTCTTATGGGATTGAATAGTTTTTTTTAAGCAATTTTATGACTGTTCTGCAAAAAATTGGATTTCACTTTTGTGAAAAAGTATAAAATGCGCTGTAATCATGATTTATTTTGAGGATAATGAATAGTTGCGAATGGCTTAGTGTATGTAAGGGCGGCGAAGCCGTTACGGAACGGCGGTGGTTGAGCTTGTTGAAACCACCAGAGTGGAGTAATGAAGGCGGTAGCCGGAACCCTGGAACACACGACGGCAGCTTGCTGACGTAAGCCCCAGACTTTTAAAATTTTTTGATTAAGCGTAAAATTATACTCAGAGAAGATGATTTATGGAAAATCAATTATATTGGATAACAACTTTAACTTATGCAATTGTGCTGGGAATTGTCTTAGCCAGGGATATGATTGTTTCGAGAAAAATTTCAAAACTTGAAAAAAGTTATAGGGTAATGTCTGCATGGGTTATATTTTTCTGTCTGCAAGATACGTTATGGGGCTTGTGTGAAGTAAATATAATAAAAAATGATACTTTGTTTTTCATAAGCAGTTCCATTTTTCATATTTCAACTGTTATTACGACTTTCTTCTGGCTTAAGTATGTTTTAGATTACTTAGGAAATAAGATTAGGAACAAAAAAATATTTTTATTTATAGATTTGCTGATTATTTGTGCGGAATTGTTTCTTGTAATTGCTAACTTTTTTTATACGACATTATTCAGGATTGTTGATGGTGTTTACGTTACAGGAACTTTCCGTCCGTTAACGTTTATAAATCAATATATTGTTTATCTGATTATTGGGTTTATGGCTTTTATACTTGCATTAAAAAAAGACAATAAAGATACTTCAAATTACAAGACTGTTTTTATATTTGCACTTGCGCCGATTTTGCTTGGGATATGTCAGTTATTGTTTCCTGAAGCGCCATTTTACAGTCTGGGATATTTTTTAGGGTGTATTATCATCCACATTTTTATTGTTGCGCAGGACAAGGAAATTTATTTAAGTGAGGAAGAAAAATTTCAGAAAATTATAGAACTAAATAAAACACTTAAGAACAAGCAGTCGGAAATTGACAAACAGTTTGATATTCTTAAGTCTATTTCTGGGGTTTTTGATTATATCAATCTTGTAGATTTTGATACACGGACTGCTTATAGGTTTGATGAAAAAGAATCAGAAGTTGAAAGTTTTGATATTATAAATGATCCCCATACTTCCTTAAATAAATCGCTGGCTTCATATATTGATAAAAATCACTTTGAAAGATTCTGGGAGCATACAAATCTTTCGACTCTTGACGAAAAAATGAGAGGAAAAAAACTTATTTCGGATCAGTTCAGATTTACAAATGGCGACTGGATAAGAGCCATGTATATCAGGATTGGCGAAAATGTTAATGAACCAATCAGCAAAGTTGCGTACGCGCTGCGAAATATTTCAGACGTTAGAAAGAGAGAGGAACAGATATGTTCTGCTCTAACAAATCTTGTTTATTCTCTGCACATAGTTAATCTGGAAAATAGTACTGTTGAAAGGCTTATTGAATCTGATATTATAAAAAAAACTATAGGAACTGAAGAAGATGCTCAGAATATGCTTAATAAAACAATTATGGCAACATGTAAGGACGAGTATCTTGACAGAATGTTGCAGTTTGTTGATTTATCAACTGTGGACCAAAGAATTGATGGTAAAACTCTTCTTACAAGAGAGTTTGTTGGTAAATATCACGGTTGGACAAGGATGACGCTCATTCCTATGGAATTTAAAGATAATCAGATAAAGAAACTGGTCATCACATCTGAAATAATTGATTCTGAAAAAAATGAATTGATGAATCTTATATATAAGTCAACTACTGATGAACTTACGAGATTATATAACAGACGTTCCTACGAAGAGGAATTAGATTCCATTATTGAAACTGGTGACATGAAAAATCTTATAATTATTGCCATGGACTTGAATGGGCTTAAAACAATTAACGATACAATCGGTCATGAGGCTGGCGATGAAATGATCATTGGTGTCAGCAAGTGTATAGAAAAAGCATTTAACATGGTAGGAAAAGCTTATCGTACTGGCGGTGATGAATTTATGGCAATTCTTAGATGTGAAAAAGAAAAATTACCGGAAATATTATCTGCATTTGACGATATGACTAAAGAATGGTCAGGAAATTTAGTCGAAAGTCTTTCTGTTTCTTATGGTTATGTTGCTGCAATAGATTATCCTGACCTTGCGGTAAGAGATCTGGTTTCTGAAGCAGACAAATTGATGTACAAAGCAAAATCTGCATTTTATAAAGAAAAGGGAATAGAAAGGCGAAGAACTTCTTAAAGATGTGGTGAAGATTAAAATGCGCTATTTTGTCGAGACTGAATCGCTATAAAGAAAAGATTTTTTAGATAATGATTTTTTCCCTGAAGTTAGCTGACTTTCTGAATTGATTTTTCTAAAGCATTTTATCATTTCTGCTTTTTTCTTAGTCGGAATATGCACTTTACAAAGAAAAATAATTTTATTAGTATGTTAGCATAAACTAACTAAATTGATGAATAATAACTTTTTCTTCCATAACATTTATATAAAAACAAAAAGGTATGTTCTTCTAACAGTGCTTAAGTTACTTTGTGTGCTTAAAAGGAGTAGTATGCAAACATTATCTAATTTTCACGATTTTATTTTATGCATTATTTCAACATTGGAAGCACGAGATTCATACACAAGTCACCATTCATCGAGAGTTGCTGAAATGACAGAAAAAATTTGTGATTTGCTTAATCTACCTCTAGATGAAAAAGAAGTTTATCACATAGCAGCGCATCTTCACGATGTAGGAAAAATCGGTATTAGAGATTCTGTACTCTTAAAAGAAGGAAAACTTTCTCAAGAAGAATGGGAAATAATGAAGTCTCATGCAATTCAGGGGTACAATATTTTGAAAAATGTAAAATCTTTCGAGGAAGTTGCAAAGATTGTTAGATCACATCATGAACGCTTTGATGGAAAAGGTTATCCTGATGGGCTTGAAGGAAAGAATATTCCGTTTGGTTCAAGAATAATTGCTGTAGCAGATTCAATCGATGCAATGATATCAGACAGACCTTATCGAAAAGGAATGTGTGAAAATGTTTGCAGGGAACAAATTGAAAAGAACATTGGGATTATGTATGATCCGCAAATTGCAAGCTGTGTAGTTGAACATTGGAATGAAGTATTAAAAAGCAGAGAAGATGAAAGCAATAACTGTATGGTAAAATTTTGAAAGAATCTTCAATACAAGAAAGAAAGATGTTATGATGAGAATGTTCATGCCAGATGGCAAAGCAGGTTGATATGTTGAATTGTCTAGTAGTCGCTTTAGGCGGCGGAATTGGAGCCAGTTTCAGATATTTGATAGGACTGATTCCTCTCAAAGAACCATTTGTTTTTCCGGTAAAGACTTTGGTGATAAATCTTTTGGGTTGTTTTGTTATAGGACTTGTTGCATCTCTTGCATTAAAGAATAGTTCGCTGTCGTCTAAACTTGTGCTTTTTGTCAAAACAGGATTGTGCGGTGGTTTTACGACTTTCTCCACTTTTGCTTTAGAAACTGTAACTCTCATAAAGACAGGACAGAGCGGACTGGCTGTTTTATATGTTGCACTGAGCGTTGTTGCAGGAGTAGGGCTGGCTTTTGCAGGGCAAGTGATTGTAGGGAAGTAGAGATAATCAAAAGTGTTTTACAAAACGGCGACTTGCTTTTTATGAGCGATGAATCTGATTTATCAAAAGCGATTATCGAAACAACAGAAAAGTATAGTCACGTGGGAATCTTTTTTTGATAGTAGCAAGATTTTATAAATTTCGGTGATTGCCTGGAATTCTTACGAATTCTGGGCATTTTTTTTACAATAGTTCCCTTTTTTCACGTTTTCATGATATAATGAGAATAAGGTGGATTATGTTTATAGACTATTCAAAACTTTGGAAAAAGCTTGCTGCTATGGGAATTAAGAATAAAACCGAACTTATGCCATTGGCAGGTATTTCTTCTAACATTTTAGCCAAACTCAGTAAAGGTGATTATATTTCAATGGAAAGTCTCCAGAAAATATGTAAAGCGCTTCATTGTGATGTTGGCGATATTTGCGTTGTAAATAACGAAAATTCTGAAGAAAAATAATTACAGTGTCATTCTTTGGCACCTTTGCATAGTAAAATATCCTTAGGAGAATTTATAAAATGGCAAAAGCAAAAAAACAGGTGAGTTTTGAAGATGCTCTTTGGAGTTCTTGTGATAAATTGCGAGGAACTGTAGAACCTGCAGAATACAAGCATGTAGTTCTTAGTCTGATTTTCTTGAAATTTGTTAATGATAAATTCAATGACCGCAAGGAAGAACTCAAAGCTGAAGGCAAAGAAAAATATATTGATATGCAGGAATTTTATGAAATGAAGAATGTTTTCTTTGTGCCAGAAGAATCCCGCTGGTCATACATTATGGAAAATGCCAGGCAGACTGATATTGCCCTCAAAATTGACACAGCATTGAACACAATCGAAAAGCAGAATCCAACATTAAAAGGTGCTTTGCCAGATAACTATTATTCTCGTCTTGGAATTGATGTTTCAAAACTTGCAGCTCTTCTTGATGAAATTAACAATATTCAAACAACAGCAGACAAAGAAAATGATATCATGGGGCGTGTCTATGAATACTTTCTTACAAAGTTTGCTCTTCAGGAAGGAAAAGGTAAGGGTGAATTCTATACTCCAAAAACAGTAGTAAATCTTATTGCAGAAATGATTGAGCCATATAAGGGAAAAATCTATGACCCTTGTTGTGGTTCTGGTGGTATGTTCGTTCAGTCGTTGAAATTTGTAGAAAATCATGCGGGAAGTACAAAAGATATTTCTGTTTATGGTCAGGAAGGAACAAGTACAACGTATAAAATGGCAAAAATGAATCTTGCTATCCGTGGTATTCCTTGTGATCTTGGGGAAAAGGCTGCCAACACTTTTACAAATGATTTGCACAAAGACCTTCGTGCAGATTTTATTATGGCAAATCCTCCGTTTAATCAGAAAGACTGGCGTGAAGAAAATGAACTTACACAGGATTCAAGATGGGATGGTTATGTTGTTCCTCCAACAAGCAATGCAAACTACGGTTGGATTCTGCACATGGTTTCAAAACTTTCTCAAAACGGTATTGCAGGATTCCTTCTTGCAAACGGTGCACTGAGTGGTGAAGGTCAGGAACTTGAAATCCGTAAGCAGCTGATTGAAAACAATCTTGTAGAAGCAATTGTAATTCTTCCAAGAAATCTTTTTTACACAACAGATATTTCGGTTACTTTGTGGATTTTGAACAAGAACAAAAAAGCAAGAATGGTTCAGCAGAACGGCAAAATGAGAAAATTCCGTGCCAGAGAAGATGAAGTTTTGTTTATGGATCTTCGCCAGATGGGAAGTCCCTATGAAAAAAAATATGTGGAGCTTACTCAGGAAGAAAGAAACAAGGTAACTGGAACTTTCCACAACTGGCAGAATGACAACAATGATTATCAGAATGTTCCAGAATTTTGTTACAGTGCCAAAAAGAGTGAAATTGTAGAAAAAGGATATACTCTTGTTCCTAGCCGTTACATTGAATTTGTAAACCATGATGAAACAGCAGATTTTGACACAACAATGAAAACTCTTCAGACAGAACTTACAGATTTACTCAAACAGGAAGAAGAAAGCAAAAAAGAACTGTTGAATGTGTTCAAGGATTTGGGGTACGAGATTAAGTTGTAGGGGGAGAGTATGGAAAATGAAATTATAATTCTCGATGAAAATGATTTGAAAAATAAAATCTATACAATTCGCG
>CAMEET010000108.1 GCA_945915085.1 uncultured Treponema sp.
GACTCGACGTATTCTTTGGGTGGCTTTTTGCTTCGCAAAAAAAAGCGAGAAATGCATAGCATTTCTCGTCCCGAGTTTGCATCGCAAACTCGCGCTTTTCAGGGTTCCGTACGCACTTCGTGCTACCTTCATTCCTTCGCTACGCTTCGGAACTGGCTACGCCAGCCCTTACAATCCTTGCCACTGTTTAAAATTAAAAAACTCGAAATTGAACCTAAAAAGGAAAGTGTATGAGTTTTACGGTTATCGACTGGATTTTTTCGGGATTGATTTTGATTCTTGCTTTTTCAGGATTGATTAAAGGTTTTGTTAATAGCATTTTAGGGAAACTTGCTTTGATTCTTGGAATACTTTTTGCATGTCTTTTTTATGATAAAGTTTCTGCTAAAGTATTTCATGGAATTAATAATGTTACCTTACAAAATGTTCTTTCATTTCTATTGATTTTTGTTGTTGTGTTTTTGATAATTAAAATATTTCAGGAACTTATTTCAAAAGTTTTTACATGGCAGCCGTTAAAAAGTCTTGACCGAATTTTGGGATTTGTTTTTGGAATTGTTGAAGGTCTTGCAGTTGTTTGGCTTATTTTGTTTTTGCTCCAGATTCAACCGTTTTTTTCAGCAGAACCTCTTACAGATGGAAGTTTTTTCAAAAATATAATCAGTTCGTTTTTGAGAACTGGAAATACTGGAATTTCTGTTAAGGAAGTGCTTTCGAATGTATGAAAATCTAGTTCATCAGAATGTAGCAAAAAATCTTTCTAGTGATATAAAAAAAGGAATTTTTCCTGGAGCTGTATTGTTTTCGGGTCCTCAATCTTGTGGAAAACTGACAGCTGCATTAGAAACTGCAAGAATACTTTCGTGTCATCAGCAGAATGCAGGAAAATGGACATGTGATTGTTATAATTGTCGTCAAAATAAGGCATTAACTTTTTCTAATCTAATGATTTTAGGTCCAAGAGATTGTGCTTTAGAAATTTCGGCAGCAAAAAAAACATTTTTAGATGCAGTTCAAAATAAATCATCATTCTTGACTGCAGCTCATTATCTGTTTGTCAGAAGCATTCGAAAGTTGACTTTAAGATTTAATGGAATTTTGTGGCAGGGTGATAAAAATATCAATAAAATTGGTAATATAATAGAAGAAATTAATGAAGATTTAGAGCAGGTTGATGTTGAACGTCCTGTCCCTCCTTTTGAAAATCTTGAAAAAATTTGTACAAATCTTGAAAGTTTGTGTTTAAAACTTGAGAATGAATTTTTGTATGATTCTATTCCAATTAATCAAATAAGAAATCTTGAAGAATGGGCTTATAAAAAATCTGAAGATGGCAAAAAAACTATAATCCTGGAAAATTCTGAACGAATGTCGCAGAATGTCCGCAATGCACTTTTGAAAATTCTTGAAGAGCCGCCGGAAGATTGTGTTTTTATTCTTTTAACTTCGAACAGAAATGCAATCATGCAGACGATTTTGTCGCGGGTTCGAACTTATTCGTTTGTTGAACGAACAATTGAGCAGCAAAGGGATGTGATTTCACGTGTTTTTCATACAAATGCAGAAAATATAACTATAAATGATTATTTACAGACTTTTCTTCCAGTTCATCCTGATGTAATTTATCAGGAAGCCAAATCTTTTTATGAAGCAATTTGCAATCGTAAGATTCCTGATATTTCACAGTTAATTCAAAAATGTGGAAATTTTTCTCCACGAATTGAATTGAGACTATTTTTATCATATCTGGCAGGATTTCAAAAGAAAATGATTTATTCGCAGGCTGGTTGTGAAGTAGCTTCGGAATGTCTAAAACTTTATGTATCCTGTTGGGAAAACATAACTCTTTATAATCAAAATATTTCTGCAGCACTTGGGATTTTATTAAAAGAAATGTCAAGCTTGAATGTTCAAAACGACATGATTTTGAAAAAAACGCTGTAGAGTTTAACTAAAAGGGAAAATTTGAGATTATGATTTTAATGTGGGGAGAGTGAACAATTTTAAAACAAGGTCTGTCCCCTTTTAAAAAGGTTTGCTCCCTTTTAAACAAGGTCTGTCCGCATTTTATCAAAAAGTCAGGTATTTTATGCGAAATTACGTAAAAAGAATTAATCAAAAAAAAGAAAAACTTTCTAAAGACCAGCTTTTGACGCTGATTGATGATTTAATCGAAGAGAATGACATTTTGAATTCGATAATTAATTCCCTTTCGACTGGTATTTTGATTGTTGATAAAGATTTTAAGCTTTTAAGACATAATACTGCTTCTGAAAGTCGCCTGCCTTATAAAATTTATCCTGATGAAATTGAAAATTCAAAGGAATCTTTGTGGAATTTTATTGATGATGACGAAATATGCAGTTTTTTCAAAAATTGTAAAGAAAAAGCGATAACAAACAGTCAGGAAGAATTTTCTATAAAAACTTCGGGAGGAACTGTTCGATTCATTTCCATTTCCATTTCACCGCTTGTTCAAAAAATAAATATTTCTGGATTAATTATTTTGATTCGTGATATCACTGATAAAAAAAATCAGGATGTTTTACTTCACAGAATGGAAAATCTGGCTAATCTTACAAATCTTGCTGCAGGGATGGCTCATGAAATAAAAAATCCGCTTGGAGCCATAAGTATCCATATCCAACTTTTGCAGAAAGCCGTGGATAAAGCCCGTGATAATGAAAATATTCTTCCACCAGCAAAATTTGTTGAAAACCATATTGATATTGTAAACGAAGAAATCGAACATTTAAATAAACTTGTTATGGATTTTCTGATGGCTGTGCGTCCTGTAAAAGCCATGCTTGAATTAAAAGATCCTGACAAAATAATTCAGACTATCGTTGATTTTTGCAAACCTGAATTTTACAAAAACAGAATACGTATTGATTTTATCCCGTGCAAAAAAAATAAAAAAATTATGCTGGATGAAAAACTTTTACGTGATGTGATTATGAATCTGGCTCAAAATTCTCTTGCCGCCATAAAAACAATTTCAGCTTCCGAAAAAAATGAAGTTTTTGAAAATAAAGCTGGCGAAAATGTAAAAAATCTGCCTGAAATTATTCGCGATTGTGATTTTAATTATTTTTTCAAAATCGAAAATCACATTGAAGACAATAAATTTATCATTGAAGTATCTGATAATGGCTGCGGAATGTCAGCAGAAACTGTTTCGAAAATATTTGAACCATATTTTACAACAAAGGCAAATGGAACAGGACTTGGCATGACGATGGTTTATAAAATCATTAAAGAATTTTCCGGTGAAATTTTTGTAGAATCAAAAGAAAATAATGGCACAAAATTTACCATTATTTTTCCTATTCCTCAAAAAGATGCAAAACTTCTTGAAAAAAATTAATCAAAAAAAATGAATTGCAGGAGTTTTTATGACTATTTTAACTATAGATGATGAAGAGAATATAAGAAATGGACTTGCTGATAATTTTGAACTTGAAGGCTATGATGTAAAACAGGCTGCAAGTGGAGAAGAAGGGTTAAAAATTGTTTCCGAAGGCGGCATTGATTTAGTCATCACTGATCTGAGAATGGATGGAATTAGTGGTGAAGAAGTTGTGAGGCAAGTTACTACTAAATATCCAGGAATTCCTGTGATTGTGTTAACAGGTCACGGAAGCATCGATGATGCAACTGAGGCAATGAAATCTGGTGCTTTTGATTTTTTGACTAAACCTCTTGATTTGGATCACCTGAATATTATCGTAAAAAATGCCTTGCGGGGAAAACAACTTGCTGAACAAAATAGAATTTTAAAAGAAAAACTTTTGCAGAATAATTCCAATGATTTGATGATAGGAAAAAGTTCTGAACTTGGAAAAGTTCGCATAATGATAGAAAAGGCTGCTCCTACAAAAGCAAATGTTCTAATTACAGGAGAAAGTGGTGTAGGTAAAGAACTTGTTGCGAATGCCATTCATAAAAAATCTTCTAGAGCCGAAAAACCTTTTGTGATTGTTCATTGTGCGGCACTTAGTGAAAGTCTTTTGGAAAGTGAACTTTTTGGTTTTGAAAAAGGTGCTTTTACTGGCGCTGAAAATTTGCATAAAGGTCGTTTTGAACTCGCTGATGGAGGAACAATTTTTCTAGATGAAATAGGTGAGATAAATCCTTCAATTCAAGTAAAACTTTTGCGTGTTCTTCAAGAAAAAAAGTTTGAACGAATAGGTGGCGAAAAAACAATAAGTGTTGATGTTCGTGTAGTTGCCGCCACAAACAGAAATCTAGAAAATGAAGTAAAAGCAGGTCGATTTCGTGAGGATTTATTTTATCGACTTAATGTAGTTCGCATTCAAATTCCTTCCCTTAGAGAAAGAAAAGATGACATTCCTTTATTAATGCATAATTTTTTGCGTGAGTATAATATTGAAAATGAAAAAAATATTTTACGTTTTGATAATAAAGCAAAAGCTGCTATGATAAAATACAGCTGGCCTGGGAATATAAGGGAATTAAAAAATTGTGTCGAAAGTGCAGTTGTAATGTGTAACGGTGAAGAAATAAAATTTGAAGATTTGCCAGATTCTGTTCGTGCTGCTGGTGAAGAAAAGATGATTTGCATTCCAATTGGCATTTCTATGGAAGAAGCTGAAAAAATAATTATTCAGGAAACTCTTGCATGGAATAATAATAATAAATCAAAAACAGCTGATATTCTTGGAATTGGCAGAAAAACTCTTCACAGAAAAATTGAAGAGTGGGAAAATGCTCAATAATCAATACTGTCTAATAAATAATACAATGTAAAATTATGTATACACTGTGTATAAATTAATACACTGTATAATAAATAATACATAAATAGAATTTTATGTATAAATACTTATACAGTGTATATTTTTTTTATTAAATTAAAGTCTAGAAATTTAGACAGTTATAAAATATGTATACTATACAAAAAAATAAAAATGTATAAAAATTGCATAAATATACATTTTTACGCACGTGAAATATGCAAAAAATCACCTGGATTTAAAAGAGTTCTCTTGTTTTATGATTACTTTACTAATGAATTTTGTAGGATTTCTTTTATTAGATTTTAAAAAATAGAACTAATTTAAATTTTGATATTACTATATTCAAAAAAAAAACGCCGTTTTACCATGACATGATAAAACGGCAAAATGGAGGTTGTGTATAAAAAAATGATATACTAGTTTAGATTTCAGTTCCAGGAGGAATTATTGCACCTTTTCTAATTACAATAATTCCGTCTGCACTATAGAATGAACCATGGTCACCATCTTCGTATTTCTTTCCAGAAATACCGATTTTACAATTATCACCAATCATTGCATTTTTATCGATAATCGTGTTTGCAATTTTACAGTTTTTACCGATTCCAGTAATTGGTTTGCCTTTTTTGATGTTTTCAAGTTTTTCATCTTCAGGATCATAATAATCTGCACCCATCATGATAACACCGTTAAGTTCTGTACCTTCGCTGATGATTGAACGCACACCAATTACAGATTTGTTAAGTTTTGCTTCTGTAATGATACATCCTTCTGATGTCAAAGATTTATTGATTTCTGCCTTATTGATTTTTGAAGGAGGAAGATTGCGCATGTGTGTGTAAATGGGCTGTGTTTCTCCATAGAAATCAAAAGTAGGATAAGGTTCGCAAAGTGCAAGGTTTGCATCATAAAAACTTCTGATTGTTCCGATGTCTTCCCAATAACCGTCAAAAATATATGAATTTATTTTCTTTTTGCCGATTGCAAGTGGAAGCACTTCTTTACCAAAGTCAGTATATTTTTCATTTTCGCCGCTGAGAACTTCTTCCATTGTGTCTGCATTGAAAATATAAATACCCATAGAAGCAAGGTATTCTTTTTCTGGAGGAAGGGCTCCGCGTGCTTCTGCAGGGATTTTCCAGTCATCAATATTCTGGTCTGGCTTTGGTTTTTCCATGAATTCGCGAACACGGTTATTTTCATCGATTTTCATGATTCCAAATCCTGAAGCATCGTGGCGGTTTACTGCTGTTGTAGCAATTGTAACTTCTGCTCCAGAACGAATGTGTTCATTCATGAATGCTTTCAAATCCATTTTGTAAAGCTGGTCACCAGAAAGAATTATGTAGTGAGTTGGTTTTTGAGTTTTAAAATGAATAAAGTTTTTGCGAACAGCATCTGCAGTTCCTTCATACCATCCGCTGTGTTCCAAAGTTTGTTCAGCAGCGAGGATTTCAACGAATCCGCCTGAAAAACGGTCAAAATTATATGTGTTTGAAATGTGCAAATGCAACGAAGCTGAATTAAACTGCGTCAATAAGTAGATTTTTTTATATCCAGAATTGATACAGTTTGAAATTGGAATATCAACAATTCGATATTTTCCTCCAAATGAAACTGCTGGTTTTGATCTTTCTTTTGTTAATGGATAAAGACGAGTTCCTTTTCCACCACCCAAAATGATGGCAAGTACTCTTGGTTCTTGTTCTGACATAGCATGCTCCTAAGGTAAAAAATTTCACGATATCTGTAAAAAAATAAATCTTTTAGAGATTTTCTTTTAAAAACATTATAAATCTGTTTTTTGCTATTTGCAAATAAAATATAAGTTAAATATGTAAAAATATGTGAAAAACTTTTTTAAACTTTTTTTTTTATTTCCCGATAAATTAATTAAGATGTAAACTTTTTTGTCTTTTCGCGGTGTTTTATAAAAAGTGTAAATAACAATTTTTGAGAATTGCAATGAAGACAGAAATTATTTGGAGGTAATATGATTCGTGGCTGGTACATTGGCGCTTCTGGTATGAATGCACAGCAGAACAGACTAGATGCCATCTCGAATAATCTTGCAAATGTTGATACTGCAGGTTATAAAAGGGATGTTACTGTTTCAAAGTCTTTTGCTGAACTTTTGTTGCGCCGCACAAATGCTGATGGTGTTTATCATCTGCAAAATGGAATGGGTAGTGCTGACGCTGCTCCTGTAATTGGAAAACTTGGTCTTGGTGTAGAAACAAACGAAAATTATACTGATTTTTCGCAAGGTTCGTTCAAAACTACAAATTCAAAAACTGATGCTGCTTTGAGCGGGAAAGGTTTTTATGTTATTGAAACACCAGTTGGTGAGCGATACACAAGAAATGGAAATTTTTTGATAGGAAAAGAAGGAATTCTTGAAACTAAGGATGGATATCCTGTTCTTGGTGAAAATGGTTATATATATCTTGATGATGATAAAATTTCAATCAATGAAGACGGAATTATTGCAAGAAGTGATGACGGTACTCAGATAGACAGATTTAAAATTGTACGTTTTGACAATGAACGTTATCTGAAAAAAATGGGCGAAAGTATGTATGCTACAAATGATATTGCAGGTCCTGCTCATATTGCAGAAGGAAATGAACGTCCAAAATTTTTGCAAGGTTACTCTGAAACAAGTAATGTTAATGTTGTGAATGAAATGGTTCAGATGATTGAAGTTAATCGTGCTTATGAGGCAAATCAAAAAACAATCACTTCTGAAGATTCTATGATGAGTACTTTGTGGCAAAAAGTTGCTGTTTTAAACTAAA
>CAMEET010000109.1 GCA_945915085.1 uncultured Treponema sp.
AAAAACATTTTGAGGTAAAATACAGAAAAAAAGCGATTAATCAGTGGTTCCTTAGATTCACTGCTTACAGTCCATGGAATGGAAATTGCTGCGCTTTCTGATAAAGTAATTGTCCATGTGGTAGTTGCAGATGTATTATTTCGCCCCTCATTATTTGAAGTCCATGTATTACCAGACTGCTCAAAATAATAAATACCTGTACTTGATACAGTCACTAATACTTGAATTCATTTTGCATAAATATTAACATTACCAGAACTTCCTGCAGAAATGGAAGTAATTTTTGTTCCCTCATCAAAAGTTGATGTTGTATACCAGCCATCGAAGTTATAATCTGCTTTTTTTGGTTGTGGCAACCTAGTATCCGTTTGAGAAAGTATACTATATGAAATGGGAATTTTTCTTCTTTTTCGATTGTAATATTTTCAGGAGTTATTGTATATGCTTTTTCAGGATTATAGACTTTTTCACTTTTTTCTAAATCCAGTGGACTTGTGCTTAAATTAGGTAGAATACCTGTTAATGAAACAGAGCCCGAAGAACTTCCTGTGTAATATACAGCCCTTCCTGCAGTATCACCAGTAGCTACAATTTCGTAACGCTTTTCTTCACCATCAGAAATATTAGTATCTTTAAAATATGTAATACTTTGTGGAAAATGTTTTGATTCAGATTCAACCAAAATATCTTTTCCATTATCTTTACGATAAACCCTCAAATCATATCCATTGAAAGCATTTTGAACATTGCTCCAATAAATATAATTGACACTAGGATAAGCTATACCCTCTACCGTTGGGGCATCAAGCTTTATTACAGTGGCATTTTGTGTAGTAACATTTATCGGTTGTGCACAACTCCATAAAAGAACACAACTTAATGCTAAAAAAATGAGTTTATTTTTTTTCATTAATAAACCCTCCTTTTTTTATTTCAACTATATTCTATCATCATAAATAATTGCAACGCAAAAAATCATGATGCTGTCTTTTAGAGAAAAAAAACAAAAATATAGTTGAAATAAATAATACCTCCCCCCCCCCTATTGTATTTGTCAATAGGATTTTTACTATTTTCTTTTTTTAGATTAAGTTTTCAATTTCTTTCAACCAGATTTCGGCACTGGCGTCGCTCGGCATGCGCCAGTCACCTCTTGGAGAAAGGTTTACAGTTCCCACTTTTGCGCCATCAGGCATGCAGCTACGTTTAAACTGTTGCGAAAAGAATCTTCGATAGAATGTTTTGAGCCATTTGATTTTTATTTTATCATCGTAAGGTAAATCTGCATTTTGTAATAAGAAGAAGATTTTTGATGGTGTAAAACCAAATCGCAACAAATAATAGAGTACAAAATCATGTAATTCGTAAGGTCCAACTAAATCTTCGGTTACCTGCGAAATTTGACCGTTTGAAGGCGGTAACAGTTCAGGCGAAACTGGGGTATCAAGAATATCAAATAGTGTTTCCGAAAGTGCCGAACCGTTTCCTTCCAATGCAAACCATTCCACAAGATAGCGCACAAGTGTTTTTGGAATGGAAGAATTTACACCATACATAGACATGTGATCCCCGTTATAAGTGCACCAGCCCAATGCAAGTTCTGACAAATCTCCAGTTCCAATCACAATTCCGTTTGTTTTGTTTGCATAATCCATAAGAATTTGAGTGCGTTCCCTCGCCTGACAATTTTCATAAGTTACATCATGAATGTTTTCATCATGTCCCAAATCCATAAAATGCTGGCGAACTGACTGAGCAATTCTAATTTCTTTCAACTCTGCACCACATTCTTTTGCAAGTTTGCAGGCATTATTGTAAGTTCTGTCTGTTGTGCCAAAACACGGCATGGTGATCGCAGTGATTTTTTGTCGTGGAATTCCAGTCAAATCAAAAGCTTTGCACGTAATCAGTAAAGCCAAAGTGGAATCAAGTCCACCTGAAAGCCCGATTACGGCAGACTGACAATTTATATGTCTAAGACGTTTTGCAAGTCCCTGTGCCTGCAGAGATATGACTTCAAGACAGCGTTCACTTCGTTTTTGCTTATCAGAAGGAACAAAAGGATGAGCATCAATAAAACGATGAAACTCTGCTTTTGGATTTGAAATTTCAATATCAATTGAAACGTAATCTTTAGAAAATGTGTTATGATTTGCGGAAAAACCAAATGAACCGATGTGTCGCCGCTCCTGACAAATTCTTTCAACATCGACATCTGCAAAAATTGTTTCACCAGAGAAAAGTTCGGACTGCGCAAGCAAAGTGCCGTTTTCAGCAATCAGATTATGACCGGCAAAAACCATATCCTGAGTAGACTCATCTTTTCCGCCGTTTGCATAAGCATAAGCACAAATTGAACGTGCTGAATGTGATTTTACAAGATTTCTCCTGTAGTCTGCCTTGCCAATAATTTCGTTACCACAGGAAAGATTTACTACCACAGTAGCTCCGGCAAGAACATGTCTGCTCGAAGGAGGAACTGGAACCCACAAATCTTCACAAAGCTCACAGCCAATCACAAGACTTTTTTCATTCACGTCTTTAAAAAGAATGTCTGTGCCAAAAGGAACATTTCTAAATCCAGCAAAATCCATGAATAAAGTGTTTTGTGTCTGTTCAAACGGAGTAAATTGTCGTCTTTCATAAAATTCGCCATAATTTGGTAAAAAAGATTTTGCAATGACAGCCAGAAGTTTTCCGTTCAAAATTGCAGCTGCACAATTATAGATGCCTTCTGTTCTGCAAACAGGAATTCCCACAAACAAAAGAGAATTTGTGCCTTTTGATGCCTGAATAATGCGAATAAGATTATTTTCAGCCGATTTCAATAAACTTTGCTGAAAAAAAAGGTCTCCGCAAGTGTAACCTGTCACAGAAAGTTCTGGAAAGACTACTATTTCAGCACCTTTTTCTACAGTTTTATTGAATTCTTCTATAATATTACTGGCATTATAATCACAGTCTGCGACTTTCAAAGCAGGACTTGCGCAAGCAATTTTGACAAAACCAAATTTCATAATCCACCTATTTTGCAGGACAAAACTCTGCATCTAAAAATATATTTTCCAGACTGCTAAATTCGCAGTTAATGACAAATCCAATTAAAAAAATTATAATGTTTCTTTGAGGAAACATATGACAGACAAAGAACTTGACCGCTTTATAATTTCAACTTTCAAAAACATTTTAACAGCCACAGAAGAAAATGCTTCCTATATCAACAGTAAAACTTACAAAGACTATCAAGAAGTCCAGGAAGATTTAGAGTTCAGCATTAAAGAACTGAAAGAGCTTCTTCAAAAAATCCACAGTATTGATGACCTTGCCGAGTGTGATGACGACCAGATTACCAGAATCTATGAATATATAGAAGATTATTATTCAAATTATATCATTTCGACAGAACCAAAACAACGTAAAATCGACCTGGCACAATGCGAAAAACTAGAAGAACTGATGGCTCTTTTCATCGACCAGGAAGATTTTGATGACTCTGAAGACGATTTCGAAGATTAATTATAAATCAACAACCTCGTTTCTTCATCTCTTCGGCAATCTTTTTCACATCCTGAATTTTGCCTTTGGCTGCAATCAAAATGGAATCATCGCTGTCAACAATTACAACATTATCCAATCCGATTGTCGCAATAGTTCTTTTTCCACCGCGAATGTATGAAGATGTGGTATCAAGAGAAATAACATCGCCATTTATTACGTTCATGTTTCCATCTTTTTTACTGATATCATACAAAGCACTCCATGAACCAACATCATCCCATCCAGCATTTAATTTTACAACCTTCCCTTTTGATGTTTTTTCCATTACAGCATAATCAATTGAATCGCCTTTTATCTGACTGAATGCTTCAGGATTAAGACGGATAAAATCTGTATCTGTAACAGCTTTTTCAAATGCTTCTATAGAAAGACTTGCCATCTGAGGATTGTATTGAGTCAATTCTTCCAGAAAAGTTTCTGCCTTGAACACAAACATTCCACTGTTCCACGAATATTCACCGCTTGCAAGATATTCCTGAGCTTTTTCCAAACAAGGTTTTTCCACAAAACTGTCTAAATCAAACACTGCTGCTTCATCTTCTGTTTCTGTTTGTTTTCCAGACTTTATGTATCCATAACCAGTGGCAGGAAAAGTTGGAACAATTCCAAAAGTCACAAGATTTCCTTTTAAAGCAAAGTTTGCTGCAATTTTTACTGCTTTTTGAAAAGCCGGAACATCTGCAATAACATGATCACTTGGAAGAACAACTACAACAGCATCTTTATCCTGTTTCAACGCTGCGCAACAACCAGCTGCAATTGCAGGAGCTGTATTTTTTGGCATTGGTTCCAAAAGAATTGTTGGTTTTTTATCGCAGATTTCTCCTATCTGTTGAGCAACCATAAATCTGTGACTTTCTCCGCAAGAAATAATTGGATTACCGATATCAAGACCAATTAAACGTAAAAGGGTTTCTTGAATCATTGTTTTTTCTGAAATAAGAGGTAAAAACTGTTTAGGATGATTTCCCCATGATAAAGGCCAAAGTCTTGTACCTGCGCCACCACTTAGAATTAACGGTATAATTGTCATAATAAACTCCAATATAAAAAAGTCAATTGTATAAGTAAAATTGTATAGTAAAACTAAACATTTTGCAAGTAGTTTTGTATGTTTTTTGGTGATATTCTTGCCTCGACTAAATGATTTTGTTTAAACCGTGGCAAGGATAGTAGCCCCTGCGAAGCAGTCCACTGGACTGAGCGAAGCGAGGGAAGCGGATGAGCGTTAGCGAAGGGCGAATAGCCTGTTTTTTGCGTAGCAAAAAGCCACCCAAAATATTTTTATTATAAAAAAAATACTATTCTGGAATCTCTAAAAGAATATTTGAGCAGACTAATCCAAAATCTTTTGTATCGATAAATCGAATATAATCACGCACTTTAACTTGTATCTTATTTTTTGTGATTATTCTAAAATCAACTACTAAAACTCTGTTTTCTTCCATATAATGCTGTTTATTTTCAGCAAAAACCTGCTTGATATGCTCCAAATCTTCAGAAACAACCATTCCAGTAAAACTGTTTCCAGTAATCATTCTGAATTCTTCACTTGAGTCACATTCAAAAAGTTCAAGGATTTCTTTATTTATGCCAATAATTTGATCGTCTTTTTCCAGATGAAACGAGAAAAATGCACCTGGCAGATAATTTGCAATCAGAGAAATCTCTGCAAAATTTTTCTTTGTCTTTTTTAAGGTGACTTCATCAAAAACAGGAGTTTTAATTTTTGAAAGTGTGCATGCATTTTTGCGCAGATATTTTTCATAATCCTCTTCACTAAGTGGTCTTGAAAAATAAAATCCCTGAATCATATCGCAGCCAAAACTTTGCAGAATTTTAAATTGTTCTTCGGTTTCAACACCTTCTGCGATTGTAAAAAGTCCCATGCTGTGAGCCATTTTGATGATATTTTCAATCACTATCTGATTTGTTTCAAGATTCTGCACAAAACTGATGTCAAGTTTGATAATATCCAAAGGAAAAGTTGAAAGCATTCCCAAAGAAGAATAACCTGCTCCAAAATCATCCATTTCAATCAAAAATCCAAAATCTTGAGCGCGTTTCACCTGATTTATGATAAATTCCGTATTTTCCGCGTATAATGATTCCGTTACTTCCATGTGCAAAAGTGAATGGTCGATATTATTATCATCAACTGTTTTTAACTGCTCAAAAAGCCATCCGTTTTCAAAATAATCACGGCGGGAAACATTTATTGAAATAGGAACTACTGGAATGCCATTTTCCTGCCATCTTTTTATATCGCTGCATACTTTTTTTACGATAAAACTGTCAAGTTTGGAAATAAATCCGCTTTTTTCAAACAAAGGGATAAACTGACTTGGAGCCATAAATCCGTAAACAGGATGATTCCAGCGAACTAATGCTTCTGCTCCTGCAATCCGCCCTGTCACTGACTCATGTTTAGGCTGATAGAAAACTTTAAACTGGTCCTCCAGAAGCGCCCTTTCCATATTTTCTAGAATTTTCTGGTCGTTCAAAAGCTGCTGCTGCAAACTTTCTTCATAAACAGCAAAATTTTTTCCATAAACTCCTTTTATTTTTCCAATTGCAAGAAATGCATAATCACAACAGCGGACAATTGGAAGCGAAGTGTCAATCGGAGCATAACTTCCAATTTTTAACACCTGATGCGGGATGGGAGCTTCTGCCATAATCGAAGCAACAATGCTATTTAACCGTTCCAAAGTTTTATCTTGAGCCCGTTCATAAATCACAACAAACTGATCACCGCCAAAACGTCCAACTAAAGCTGTTTTTGCGCCATTTTTCAGTCTTTGGGCAACATATGCTAGAAATTCATTACATTTATCTTCGCCATATTGACTGTTTGTAAGTTTGAAATTTTCAAAATCAAGCGCGAGAATGCCAAAATTTTTATTTGGGGCATTATTAATCATAGTTCTTGCCCTGTGAATAAAAGCCTGCCTTGTGTAAAGACCAGTCAAATCATCTTTTTCGATTTCGGCAAGAATATTCGCTGCTTCTGTCAAATTAACAACATTGTGAATTCTGTTTAAAACTAAAGTTCTGTCAGCTGGTTCAAAAAATACATCACTTGCACCTGCAATAAGACAGTTTTTTGCTTCTTCATCAATCTGATTTCTGCAAAAAATAAGGATTGGAATTTTTTTATATGTAGGATTTGATTTTATCTGCTTTACTAAATCAGAAGGACTTTCGCCTTGAATTATATTGCTCAAAATAATTACGGAAATGCGCTTGTAATCATTGTTTAAGCAGGTTTTTGCTTCATGAGAGTTTGCAGCCGGCATAATATAATAATCACTTGAGATGATTTCAGATATTTCGCGCTGCCTTTCTTTGCTGTCATCTATAATAAGAATAATTGACTTGGGTTTTTCAGACAATTTTTTCACCAAACTTTTTTTACTTTTAAAATAAACACCCCGAAATTTTCCCAACCAAATATTATTTTACCACACATTTGTTTTTTGTGCAAAATTTTTATTAATTTTTTGGTAACTATTCAGCACCTAAAATCTAAAACAAAGAGCCGGTGTTTCTATAAAAGCT
>CAMEET010000110.1 GCA_945915085.1 uncultured Treponema sp.
CGAACACCATAAACCATTTTATCTTCATCTTCTTTACCTTCATCTTCAGCCAAAGGTTCTTTCATAGACGGAGCACCTTCAAAAAGACGAGCTGCAATTGTACCGTCATCAGATGAAATATGAACTTTCCAAGAACCTTCTCTTTCAAATTTATCAAGAGAAACTTCGCGCAAAGAAGCCATTGCAGAATCTGCTCCTACATCTTCAGGATTTGGTTCCTGCAAACTTGAAGTCTGTGCAAAAATAAAACCTGCGGCCAATACAGCCATTACACCAAAAGTCAAAAGCTTTTTCATTCTATTCTGCCTCCGAAACTTCATCAGAATTATCTTCATTGTCACCAAATTCAATATCTTTTAATTCATATCCATCAAATATGAATGAGAGTGAATTAGATGTATATTTAATCTGATCAAAGAAAATTACATAGTCATCAACATATTCTTCTGCATCAGAACGAACTCTAAAACCAACAAATGTTAAATTTGCAGGTCCTGAACGCAGATGTGATTTCTGCTGAATCCAACCTGGAATTTTTACTATAATATTTTTCCAACCATTGAATGCAAGACTTCCAGCTGGTAATACATGCACAACACCTTTTGCATCACGTACCATCAATTCAAGATAATAATTGTAGTTTGCACCCCAAACCCAGAAATCAATTGTTGTTACATTTCCAATGAAAGGAATTTCAAAAGGTTTGTCATCTGCTGTCGGATAAACTTCGAACCAGTTGTCACCTTTTCTATTAAAAGCAGTTTTTACACCAAAAACTTTAAAATCTTTTTCTGTTCCTTTATATAATTGCTTGAGCGAATTTGGAACACCTTCGTAATATCCTGTTTTTGGATATCCTTCTGCAATAAAGCGGCTTGGATTAACCGTCCAATCCCAGCTATATGCTTTTCCATCATACATATAATTCTGTTCACCAGCAGAATCAAAATCTTCCATTAAAAATGTCTCAATACTTTTTGAACTTGGCTGCGCGAACAAAGGCAAACCAATAACAAAAGTAAATGCAAGACCAACTAAGACTCTAAGTCCCCTTTTCATGCAAAACTCCTTGAATTTTATCATTTCGATAACAAAATTCTTTCAAATTTATTATCGGCATAATTATTCAAAAATATAACTTTTGTCAATTATATTTCCTATATTATTCTTTGTCAAACCAAAATTGAAATAAAATACGAAAAAAAACAAAAAAAAATCAGGCTTCAATTTATAATTAAAACCTGATTTTTCTGATATTCTCAGATAATTTTCCAAAATTCTTATGAAACTTTTTATATTTCTCTTAGAACTTCTGGATTTTATTATTGGAATTAGTCATCAAGATGACCAGCACTTCCCAAAACTTCTCTGTTTTTGCGTGAATACATTTTTACAAGTTCATCACGAGCTGGTTTGAGATACTGACGTGGGTCAAAATCTCCAGGATTTTCTGCAAGATGTTTGCGAACTGCGGCAGTCATTGCAAGACGACCATCTGAGTCAATATTGATTTTGCAAACAGCAGATTTTGCAGCTTTTCTAAGCTGTTCTTCTGGAATTCCAACTGAGTCTGGGATTTTTCCACCATACTGTTCGATAATTTTTACATATTCCTGTGGTACAGAAGAAGAACCGTGAAGTACGATTGGGAAACCAGGAATCTGTTTTTCGATAGCTTCGAGAACATCGAAAGCTAATGGAGGAGGATTCAAAACTCCATCTGGACCGCGTGTACACTGTTCTGGAGTGAATTTACAGCGTCCATGTGATGTTCCAATAGAAATTGCGAGAGAGTCACATCCTGTTTTTGTAACAAAGTCTACAACTTCTTCTGGTTTTGTATATTTTGATTCTTCAGCAGCAACATCATCTTCTACACCGCCAAGAACACCAAGTTCAGCTTCTACTGTAACTCCACGAGCGTGTGCATATTCAACAACTTTCTTTGTTTCAGCAACATTTTCATCATAAGGGAGTGCTGAACCATCAAACATTACAGATGAGAATCCTGAATCGATACAGTCTTTACATACTTCAAAATTTGGACCGTGATCAAGGTGAAGAACAATCTGTGGTTTTTCACATCCAAGTTCTTTTGCATATTCTACAGCTCCCTGTGCCATATAGCGAAGAAGTGTTGCGTTTGCATAAGCACGTGCACCTTTTGAAACCTGAAGGATAACTGGTGATTTTGTTTCAACTGCAGCCTGAACGATTGCCTGAAGCTGTTCCATGTTATTGAAGTTATATGCAGGAATTGCATATCCGCCTTTAATAGCCTTTGCAAACATTTCTTTTGTGTTTACAAGACCAAGTTCTTTGTAACTTACATTAGCCATTATATCTTCCTTTTTTCGAGAAATCCCGAATTTATTTGTTTATAATATAAGTGATTTTTATGTTTTTTTCAAGTTTTTTAATTAACAGTTTTTCAATTAGCATCTGAAATCAAAAAAATCAAACCGGATTAACAATAATAAAAGCTTCAACAATAGAAGGAATTATCATAAATATCACAAAAACAACGGTAAATAATATTACTGGAATCACTTTTTTTGAGATGATAGATTTATTTATCTGTTTTACAGAAAATGCACACACTAGAATCATCACCAGAAATAAAATTGGTTTTATAAATAGTGAAAATCCAGAGTACAACCCTTCTGCTGTTGTAAGAATGATAAATGGAAGATAAACCGCAAAAAAGGATAAACTTAATGGAAGAAAACTTTCCATTTTATATTCCAAATTATCTTTCGAGAAGATTACAAATAGAAGATACGGTACTAAAAGCGGTAAAACTGTCTGAGTCAAAAGAAGATGAGTGAGATTTTTTGAAAAATCATACGGTACAATCCTGTGCGAAAAAGTGAATAAAGCTAAAATCAGACACAGCACTACAGCACAAACAATTCCGATTAGAATCGAAGGTAGAATTTTGGAGTTTTTTTTATAAAAGCAATACCATGCAAGAAAAATCGGTAAAATCAAAAAAGCAAACAAAAACATCTTTTCCTCGTTAAAAAAAATCTGTATCGGTGACAAACCTCTGACTGTAAGAATCTAGGTATATAAACCGCAACAACAGAATATACTTGAGCAATAAAAACTCACGGATTTATTTTTTATTGCTCGACAAAAAACAGCATGAATTATTCTATTTTGCTATAATCTTCATTATTTTTGCTGAACCTTCAACAGTTACTTTTTCACCAGGCAAAACTGCATAAATCTCTTCAGCTTTGAGTGGAGCAGCAACTTTATCATTTGAAGTTTTTATTACTGCATTTTGTGCAGACAAAATATACAAAAGCTGTGTTGATTTTGGTTCATTACCTTGAGGACAAAGCATACTCCATCCGCCTTTTACATCAACTTCATCCAAAGAAAAATAATTACTTTCAAAATGTTTATCAAATGGAGCTACAGGAATCATATCATCTTTTTTGATTACTGCAAGTCCTTTTTCTATGTGAACTTCTCTTCCTCGTCCCCAATCATAAAGACGGTAAGTTAAATCACAAGATTGTTGAACTTCCAAAAGGCGCAGCCCTGCCCCGATTGCATGAACCGTACCTGCAGGAATGTAAATAAAATCCCCTTTTTTGACTTTTACAAAATTCAGATACTGTTCCAGAGAGTTTTCTTCGATTGCCTTTGAAAGCACTTCATTTGAATAACCATCTTTTATACCATAAACCAGTTTTGCATCATCTGTAGCATCCAACACATACCAGCATTCTGTTTTTCCACAGTTACCGCTGCCTTCCAGTTTAACAGCAAATTCATCATCAGGATGAACCTGAATCGAAAGAGTGTCATTTGCCTGAATAATTTTCACGAGCAAAGGATATTCACCACCAATTGCACTTTTAAAATCATTCTGACATCCATTTGGATGCGTAGAAGCAATCCAAAGTTCATATCCCCAGATTTTTTCTGATTTTATTGATTCAAGTTTAAACATTTATTATTTTTCCCACAATTTTTCAGGATAGTAGCCAGACTGAATTTTTTTAGCTATTTCATCTTTTACAATTTGTCTGTCTTCAGGGTATGTCATTCCAAACCAAGTTTCAGTTGAATTAAAGAACTTAATAATTCCTTTTTTGTGTTCAATAATATCACCGGCAGAAACTGGTAAAAGAGCTTCTGCTTTTGGAGCTTCAACATTATTTTTGATAAAATTTTCCCAATAAACATTGAACTCTTCAAAAGCTTTTGGTGAAAAACCAAAAAGATTCATGCTGACCCATTCTTTTCCAGTAAGAATCTTTTTTTCTCCGTCTGGCATTTCACTTATGATTTTATCATTTTCGTCATAATAAATTTTTAAGTTTTCCATGATAGAATCAAGCTGACCATCTTTTACTGTACAAACACCACGACTAACTGAACCTGAACGGCTCATTGTATTTCCTAAAACATAACCGACCATTGCATGCTCAGTAGAATCATTATCTATAGAAGAAAGATAATTTCCAAGAACTTCAAAAGCCTGTCTTCCATAATAATCGTCTGAATTTATAACTGCAAAAGGTGTATTGATTGCCTTTTCTGCACACAAAACAGCATGTGTTGTACCCCATGGTTTCTGACGGTTCTCTGAAGCTTTAATCTGTTGAGGATTCAATAGAGATTCTCTTTGCTGGAAAACATATTCTGCATCACAATTTTTTGCAATTCTATCAAAAAGTCTTTCTCTAAAAGCCTGTTCAATATCTTTTCTGATGATAAATACAACTTTTCCAAAACCGCTTTTCATTGCATCATAAGTTGCAAAATCCAAAAGACATTCGTTATTCTGTCCAACTGCATCAATTTGTTTTACTCCACCATAACGGCTTCCCATTCCTGCTGCTAATACTAACAAAGTTGGTTTCATTTATTTACCTCATTTCCAATTAATTTTATTGTATATTTTTACTTTATTTTAAGTAATTTTAATTTACTACAATTTCAATGCTGTTTCAAGTGCCAGAATCATCATATCTTTAAAAGTTGTCTGGCGCTCAAGAGCCGTTGTTTTTTCGCCCGTTGCAATATTATCACTAATTGTCAGAATTGCTAAAGCCTTTCTATTAAATTCTGCGGCAAGAGTATATAATTCTGCGGCTTCCATTTCTATAGCTGCTGCACCATATTTTTTCCACATTTTCCAAGTTTCCCTTTCATCATAAAAACGGTCAGAAGAAACACATGGTTTTACAATCGGATTCAGTTTCAATTCAAGAGCAGTATGATAAGCTTTATCAAGAAGTTCAAAATCTGGAACAGGTGCAAAATGATTGATGCCAAAACGCTGAGTCTGCAAAGCTGAATCAGAACAAGCTGCATTTGCTATCACAATGCTTCGGCATGGCACATTTTCACTCACAGAACCAGCAGTTCCAATTCTGATTGCATTTTTT
This sequence comes from uncultured Treponema sp., assembly GCA_945915085.1. GTDB lineage: Bacteria > Spirochaetota > Spirochaetia > Treponematales > Treponemataceae > Treponema_D. Next base: position 5,412 of record CAMEET010000110.1, read on the forward strand.
ATATCATAAAATTGAAAAAGTTCCCGAACATAAATCGATAAAGACGGCTGTCCCATACCCGTTCCCTGAACAGAAACTTTTTTTCCTTTATAATAGCCTGTAAAACCAAACATTCCGCGCACTTCATTATAACATTCTGCATTTTCCAAAAAATTTTCTGCAATAAACTTTGCACGAAGAGGATCACCTGGTAACAACACTGTATCTGCAACTGCTCCCTGTGGAGCTTGAATATGTGTACTCATACTTTTGATTATATCAATTAACAAAAAAAAATAAAGTAGAAATTTTATGTTTTTTAAAAATTATACAAATATTTACTTGTCTTTAAAAATAATTATGCTATACTAAAGGCATGAATGAATTTATTATGAATTATGGATCATGGATTTGGATTGGAATTCTTGTTATCAGCTGCTTTATAGAAGCTTTCACATTCGGACTCACTACCATTTGGGCAGCAATAGCAGCAATTCCATTAATATTTATTGCGCGGACAGGTTTAGCTTTTCAATGGCAGGTTCTCATATTTTTGATTATCACTTTAGTTTTAATCATCTTTACAAGACCTTTTGCCATTAAAAAGTTAAAAAACGGTAAATCAAAAACAAATGTCGATACAATAATCGGACAGGAAGTTTTGATTACAAAAACAATTGAAAATTTTGAAAGGGGGGAAGCTAAAGCAAAGAATGGAGTTATCTGGACTGCAAAATCAAAAGATAACGTAACTTTAAAGAAAGGGACTGTATGTTCTGTAGTATCTATTGAAGGAAACACAATTTGTGTTGAAGAAAAAAAATAATTGAGGTAAATAAATGATTTATATTTTTATTGCTGTTTTTATTATACTTGCCATCATGATTATTGTGAACATTCGTGTTGTTTCACAGTCACAGGCATATATTATTGAAAGATTAGGCGGTTATCATTCTACATGGAATGTTGGAATTCATGTAAAAATGCCTTTTATCGATAAAATCATAAACAAAATGTCACTTAAGGAAAAAGTTTTTGATTTTCCTCCACAGCCCGTCATCACAAAAGACAACGTAACTATGATGATTGACACAGTTGTTTATTTTCAGATTACAGATCCAAAACTTTACACTTATGGCGTGGAAAAACCTATAAATGCACTTGAAAACCTTTCTGCAACCACTTTGCGAAATATTATCGGTGAACTTGAACTTGATGAATCATTGACCAGCAGAGATGTAATCAACACAAAAATGCGTTCAATTCTGGATGAAGCAACAGATCCATGGGGGATCAAAGTTAACCGTGTTGAAGTAAAGAATATCGAACCTCCACAGGCAATCAGAGAAGCAATGGAAAAACAGATGAAAGCAGAACGTGAACGTCGTGAACAGATTTTGATTGCTGAAGGACATAAACAATCTGCTATTTTGGAAGCTGAAGGAAAAAAGCAAGCTTTGATTCTTGAAGCAGAAGCTGAAAAAGAAGCCGCCATTCAAAAAGCAAAAGGTGAAGCACAAGCCATTCTTGAAGTTCAACAGGCAAAAGCTGAAGGTTTAAAAATGATAAAAGAAGCTGGCATGGACGATAAAGTGATTAAACTTAGGAGTCTTGAAGCATTTGAAGTAGCTGCAAATGGTCAGGCAACAAAAATAATTATTCCGTCAGAGATTCAAAACATGGCTGGAGTTGTAGAATCAATCA
>CAMEET010000111.1 GCA_945915085.1 uncultured Treponema sp.
TTAACAGTTTTTACACCAGTTTTTTAATCACTTGAATAACAGTAAATATTTATAGTACAATTAAGATTATATTTTTTAATAATTATATGATGAAAAAAAAGTTGCAATAATTTTTTTAAAAGATTGAAAGTAATCATGTAATTGCATTTTAATCTAAAATAAAAAATGAATTTAAAATTTAGGGGATAATATGGATTCTTCTTTATACGATAAATTTAAAAATGATAAAATTCGTGCAGTTGATGCAAAATTTGAAGCAAACAAAATTGCTTTTGCTCCGCTTGCATTTCAGGCAATCAAATCTATGATAAATCTTGGAATTTTGCAGGCTATTGAAGATGCAGATGAACAGGGTATTTCCAGAAAAGCGCTTGCCGAAAAAACTGGCATTTCAGAATATGGAGTTGGCGTTCTTTGCGAAATGGCTTTGGGAATGAATGTTATAAAATTGACACAGGATTCTATTTCTGATCCAAAAACTGAAAAATATAAGCTTGGAAAAATCGGCTGGATGCTTTTAGAAGATGATTTGTGTAAAGTGAATTTCTGGTTTACAAATGATATTTGTTATCAGGGTGCGTGGGATTTGGAAAAATCAATAAAAAACGGAAAACCAGAAGGCCTGAAAGTTTTTGGAGATAAATGGACAACAGTTTACGAGGCTCTTTCTACTTTGCCAGAACAGGCAAAAAAATCTTGGTTTGATTTTGACCATTTCTATTCTGATATTGCATTTCCAGAAGCTTTACCGATAGTTTTTGCAAAAAATCCAAAAACTATGCTTGATATTGGTGGAAATACCGGTAAATGGTCTATTACTTGTTGTAAATATAATCCAGATGTAAAAATGACAATTGTAGATTTGCCAGGACAAACTGCTGTTGCTGAAAAAAATGCTGCTGATGCTGGTTTTGCACAGAGAATTGGTTTTTGTACAGGAAATGTATTGCATGAATCAACAAAATTACCAGATTCACCTGATGCTGTTTGGATGAGTCAGTTTTTGGATTGTTTTTCTCTGCATCAAATCACAAAAATTTTGAAAAAAGTGCATGAAGTTGCTACTGAAAACACAAATGTTTGGGTTTTAGAGCCACTTTGGGACTGTCAAAAATTTGAAGCAAGTTCTTACGCTTTGCAAGGAACTTCACTTTATTTTACTTGTATTGCAAATGGGAACAGCAAAATGTATCGTTTTCAAGAACTTGTTGATGCAATTGAAGAAGCTGGATTTAAACTTGATTGTGCGCATCACAATCTTGGTTCAAATGCATATTCTTTGCTCTGTTTTAAAAAGAAATAGCCCTGAATTATTTTGGAGTAATAAATGAAAGAGATTTTTATATCAGACATTTCAGCCTGGGCTCCCGGCATTGGAGATGAAGAAGCCAAATGGCAGGATTGGATTGATGGCAAAGCTCAAATTGTGCAGTCAAAAGAATCTCCAAAACTTGAATATACAGATCCTCTTTTCAGGCGGCGGCTAAGTCAAATCACAAAAATGACAGTGCACGTAATCCATAATCTGCTTGAAAAAACAAATGTGGATAAAAATACAAAAATTGTATTTGTTTCTTTGCGTGGAGAAATAGAACGCGAATTTACTATAAATAAAAGTTTAATCGAAGATAATATGATTTTGCCGGCATCATTTTCGTTGTCTGTTTTTAATACGCCTGTTTCGTCTGCAACACTAGCTTTTGGTTTGAAAGGCGGATATTCTGTTATTTTTCCTTCAAAAAACAATTTTGCAGATGCTTTCAAAACAGCTGTTGCTCCTGTTCTTGCTGGAACTGAAGAAAAAATTATTTTTGTGTATGCTGATGAACTTGTTCCCGATTATTATGGTGATAAACGTCCACAGGAAAATATTCCATGTGCATTTTCATTTTTAGTAAACTCAAAAGATAATACTGAAAAAAATGGAAAATATATCAAAATGACTACAGATGATTTTGATGAAATTTCTGTTTCTCCTGTGGATTTTTTGCAGTATATTTTAAATTGAATTTAATGATTATTGATATTAATTATAGTTTTTAATTAAAAGGTGAGAAAAATGGCAGAACTTACAAAAGAAGAATTAGATGAAAAGTATAATCACAAAGATATGCCGAAAATTGAAAATTATTTGTTTAATTTTTGCGGATGTTTAATGAAGCTCCTTGCAATTGCTTTTTTTGGAATTGGGGCAGTTTTTCTGGCAATTTTTGTTTTTCCATTTATCAGGCTGTTTACAAATCGTAAAAAAGACTTTGGTGTAGTTGCAAGAGCTTATGTATCACACACATTCCGTGTATTTTTGGGATTTCTGAATCTTCTGCATGTGTCCATCAAAAAAGTGGATAATCCTGAAGAGTATAAAAAAATTCACAGTAAAATCATCATAGCAAATCATCCTTCACTTTTGGATTTTGTGTACATTATGTCGCTTGTGCCAAATTCAACATGTATTGTTCGCGGTGGTTTGACAAAAACTCCTTTGCGTGGCGTAATAAAGCAGGCTTACATCACAAATACAACAACTTTTGAAGATATGTGTGTGGAATGTAAAAAACTGACTGATATCGGTTGTAACGTAATTATTTTCCCGGAAGGAACAAGAACTCCACGTCACGGAAAAAATAATTATAAAAAAGGAGCTGCGCGCATTGCACTTTATTGTGGTTGTGATGTTCAACCGGTTTTTATTGGTGGAAGTGATAAATATGGACTTGGAAAACATGATCCTTTGTGGAGTTATAATCATGTAGAACCTTATCTTTATGATTTCAAAAAACTTCCTGTGATTTCAATTGAAGAATATACAGATTTATCTGAGCCAATTGCTGCAAAACGTCTTACAGACAAGATGGAAGAAGTGCTTAAATCTGCAGGTGATGAATATTACAGGAATTATACTGGAAAATCTCGAAATAATTATTAATAAATCTTGAATTTCTAATTTATTCTGGAAAAAAACTTTCAAAATTTAGTGACATCTTTTGTTCTCTCATTTGTTACATTATTAGACAGGAATTACTACAGTGAAACATTTAACTTTAGAAGATTTTGATACTCTTTACAATCAATATGGGCCTATGGTTTTGAGGCGGTGTCGTTTTCTTTTAAAGGATGAAGACAAGGCTTTAGATGCAATGCAGGATGTTTTTGTCCGATTGATTGAACGAAAAGAAAAAATTTCAAACATTTGTTCCAGTTTTTTGTACACAATGGCAACTAATGTTTGTTTAAACAAAATTCGTGCGGATAAACTTCGCAGCGGCCCTGAGTTCGATGTTATTGCTGAAATTGTTGAAGATCACGTAAGTTCACTGCAGGAAGAAAAGATTGATTCTTCAATTCTGCTTGATTGTATTTTTTCAAAACGAGATTCTAAGGATCGTCAGATTGCTGTCTTATATTATGTGGACGAATACACTTTGGAAGAAACAGCCGAAAAAATGAATATGTCGGTTTCTGGAGTGAGAAAACGTCTGTCTAAACTAAAAGAATTTGCTAAAAAAATGTAATTTCTAATAAGGGGGCAAAATGAAAATTCCAACAAGAATTTTAGAAGCCATTTGTAATGATGAACTTCAGGCACAGGATTTTTATGATGTTTATGGAAAAGAAAATGTTATAAATGCCTGTAACGAAATAAAACTTTCAAATGAACAGATTAAGCAGACTTATTCAGTCGAAGATATGAAGCGAGCTGTTGCAGAAAAACTTCAAAATTCAAAAAATAATGAAATAACAAAAAAATGCGAAAAAAAAGAAAAAAATGAGTTAAATCAGCAAAATTTTGTAGTTTTTGGCAAAAAAAATACTGAAAAACATCAAAAAATGTCGTTTTCTAAATTTAAAGTGATTGTTCCTGCAATGGCAGCTGCTGTTCTGGCTGCAGTTATACTTCCAAGAATGATTTTGCCTGAAAATCTGCAAAATTCGCAGATTTTGAGTGAAAATTCGGCAAAAAACGCAAATATTCGCGTAAAAGGTGCTAAAAATATCGAAAATCTGGAGAATTCTCGTCAAAATCAGAAAACTGAAATCCGCCTTTACAAAAAAACTGATGATGGTGTGCAGCTTCTGTCAAACGGTGACAGTGCAAAAAAAGGCGATGTCATTCAAATCACTTATGCGCCTGGAAAAAATAATTATGGAGTAATTTTTAGTGTTGACGGAAATGGAAATATAACTCGTCATTTTCCTGAAAAAAGTTGGAAATCTGAACGTTTAAGTCATGAAAAACCTGAAATTCCACTTGATTTCTCTTATGAATTAGATAATGCGCCTAGTTTTGAATGTTTTGTGATGGTTTCTTCCGAAAAAGAGTTTAATCTGAATGATATTGAAAAACGAATCGAAAATTCAAAAGAGCTGGATTATTTACTGGAAATGAAATATTTGCCAAAGAAGACAGATGGTGCAGTTTTTGTTCTTGAAAAGTAATTGACCTTGAAAGAGACCTTATACTGACATTGTTTTATTATATCTAACTGACCTTATATGTGACCATGTGTGGTATTATTCTGACTATGTGTTTTTTAGTCTAATGTGGAGAAATATTTATGAAAAACAAGCTTTTTTTGTTAGTTTTAACGATTTTTATATTTAATTCTGCGATTTTTGCAGCAAATTCTGTTGAAAATGAAGAAAATCTGACAAATGGTGTTATAAGATATGCAATTTATGTTGGAGCAAATGACGGCGGAAAAGAACGCGAAAGACTTCTTTATGCTGGGACTGATGCTCAATCATTTAAGAAGGCAATGACCGAAATTGGTGGTGTTGAAGAAGAAAACAGCCGCATTTTGATAAATCCTTCAAAAGAAAATATTGATGAAGCAATTTCTGAAGTTTCTGAAAAAATCAATTCAAATATTGATTTGGCAAAACGTTCTGAATTTATTTTTTATTATTCTGGACATTCTGATGAAAATGCCCTTTTGCTTGGCGAAACAGCTTATGATTATTCTGAACTGAAAGCTGCAATCACAGAAGTTCCGAGCGATATTCATGTTGTAATTTTGGATTCCTGTTATTCAGGAAATTTTATCCGTACAAAAGGCGGACAAAAACGCAAGCCTTTTTTAATCGATGATTCTGCTGTGGTAAAAGGTCATGCCTATTTGTCATCAAGTTCTGAAAGTGAGTTTTCTCAGGAATCGGATGAAATAGAATCTTCGTATTTTACAAATGCAATGATTTCTGGACTTCGCGGTGCTGCTGATACTTCCGGTGATAACAAAGTTACGTTGAACGAACTTTATTCTTATGCTTTCAATGAAACTCTGGCAAAAACAGAAAACAGTAAGGCCGGACCTCAACATCCAAATTACAATATAACGCTAGTTGGTTCTGGTGATTTAGTTCTGTCAGATTTGTCTACGGCAGAATCAATGTTGTCTTTTTCGAAAGAATCAAAAGGTCGTTTTATAATCCGTGATAAAAATGAAAAACTTGTAGCTGAAATCAATAAAACTGAAGGGCAGCCAATTTTTATGGCTTTGCCTGCCGGTGAATATTTTGCTGTTGTGATTGAAGGAAATTCAACAAAACAGGGAAGTTTTATTCTTGAAAAAGACAATCTTTTTGTAATTGATGATAATACATTTGGAAAAATCAGAAGAAAACCAGGTCGTGTACGCGGTGATTTTGTAGATTCTGAAAATTCTGAGCATGAAAATCTATCAAAATATGATACAGACAACTCTGATGTACTTGGAGTTGACGATTTGGACAATTATGAGAATTCTCAAAATTATCTGGAACAGGATTCTTTTGACGAAAATAATGATAAAAATGATGATTTTGAAGAAGAATTTGATATAAATAGTGTCAATTTTAGTGATTTTGACGTGTTTCACTTTCAACCTGTTCCAGCAATCAGTGTGACTGGAAATGCTGAAACTGCAATAATATCTGTTGGTTTGTTGGGTTCTATTGAATCAGCTATGATGACAGGTCCGCAGATTTCAACAATTATGAATATCGCTCCAGCCATGAAATTTGGAGTGCAAACTTCAGGATTATTTAATATTAATTCATGGGGACTTGGTTCTGTCCAGGTTGCAGGTTTGTTTAATATTTCAAATACTTTCAGTGGCGCGCAAGTTTCAGGATTGTTCAATGTTGCAGATGAGTTTATTGGAAATCAAACAGCTGGTCTTTTTAATGTGGGCAGCAGGATGATAGGTTTGGAAATTGCTGGTGGAGCAAACTTTAGCACACGTATTGAAGGCGGTCAAATTGCCGGCTTTATGAATGTGTCTGACAGAGTTTCAGGAGCTCAGGTAGCAGGTTTTATGAACATTACTGATGAAGTTCAAGGTGTGCAGATTGCTGGCTTTATGAACATTGCTGATAAAGTAAATGGTCTGCAGCTTGGTGTAATCAATATTGCTGATGAAGTAAATGGAGTTGCACTTGGTTTGTTCAACTTTGTTGATAATGGTCTGGCTGATATTTCTGTAGCATGGAATTCAGATAATTTTGTAGATTTTTATTATCAGGGTGGAGCAAAATATTTATATACAATAACGGGAGTTTTGGTAAGTGAAAAAAGTTTTAGTAATAATAGTTTTGATATGGGTGCAGTGTATTGTGGTATTGGGAGTCAACTTGATTTAGGATTTTTCAGGTTTGAAGTGGAATTGTTGCAAAAACAGTATTGTTTTAATCACAACAAAGATGAATATGGCAGTTTTTTGGAATATCTGAATGAACTTCGGGATAAATCTTTTGGAGAGTTTTTCAATTCTTTGACGGTTCCTTCTTTGCGATTGAATGCTCACCTGCAGTTTGGAAAATTTGCAAGTATTTGTGCTTCTGCTATATTTGACTGTAACGTAAAAGGATGGAATGATCTGGCATTCTCACTATACAGCAGAGAGAAAAAAATGACACTTGGGGACAGTTTTGAAGTGTATCCGAATTTCCAGTTTGGTTTTAGAATTCATTTATAAATGAATATAAAAGACCTGCTATGAAATGTCAATCAGATGATTGAGATTTCATTGCTTTTTC
>CAMEET010000112.1 GCA_945915085.1 uncultured Treponema sp.
CTTCATTCCTTCGCTACGCTTCGGAACTGGCTACGCCAGCCCTTACAATCCTTGCCACTTTTTAAAATTAAAAAAACTTGAAATTGAACCTACTAATTTTTTATAATGCGTTTACCTTTATTATACTAAAAAATCTGTTGAAAATACTTGGGTTTCTTGTTATAATTGTAAAAATTTTTATACGGAGTGTTACATTATGCTAACTGGTCGTCATTTGATTCAGCCTGATGATTTAACGGTTTCTGAAATTGAAGAGATTTGTAAACTGGCTGAACAGATTATTGTTGATCCTAAATCGTTTCAAGATGTGTGTCGCGGGAAAATTCTTGCGACACTTTTTTTTGAGCCAAGCACTAGAACAAGGCTTTCGTTCGAGGCTGCAATGCTTCGTTTGGGCGGTTGCGTGGAAGGTTTTTCAGATGCTGATAATACTTCGTCGGTAAAAGGTGAAACTTTGGCTGATACCATTCGTGTTGTTTCAAGTTATGCTGATATTATTGCAATGCGCACTCCAAAAGAAGGAGCTGCTTTGCTTGCAAGTAAATATTCGGCATGTCCAATTATTAATGCAGGCGATGGTGGTCATTATCATCCAACTCAAACTATGACAGATTTAGTTACTATCAGGCAGCTTTTGGGTTCACTTGAAAATCATACAGTTGGTTTTTGTGGAGATTTGAAATTTGGCAGAACAGTTCATTCTCTTGCAGAAGCTCTCCGTCATTTTAAAGGCAATAAATTTATTTTTATTAGCCCGAAAGAACTTTCTGTTCCTGATTATCTGATTACTAATGTTTTGGAACCAGCTGGTGTGCAATACGAGATTGTGGAAAGTCTTGATCAGGTGATTGGTGAACTGGACATTTTATATATGACTCGTGTTCAAAAAGAAAGATTTTTCAATGAACAGGATTATATCCGTCTAAAAGATAGTTATATTCTTGATAAAGAAAAAATGACTTTGGCAAGAAAAAATATGATTGTACTTCATCCTCTTCCGCGCGTAAATGAAATCACTCCAGAGGTTGATAATGACCCTCGCGCTGCATACTTTAAGCAGGTAAAATACGGAATGTATGCGCGCATGGCTTTGATTGCAAAACTTACTGGTTCGTTGTAATGAGATTTTCAAGTTTTCGAGGTTAATATGTTGAACGTAAATACTATTAAAAATGGTCTTGTAATTGATCATATTCGTGCTGGCAGTGGCTGGAAAATTTATCAGTGGCTTGGACTTGATAAATCGCCTTTTACTTCTTGTCTGATTCAAAATGTTCCTTCTGAAAAATCTGGAAAAAAAGATATAATCAAAATCGATAATATAATCAACATTGATTATTCGGTTTTGGGATTTATAGATCCTGATATTTGTGTAAATGTAATTGAAAATGAAAAAATTGTCAGAAAAATTAACATGTCTCTGCCTTCGAAAGTGCAGGGGGTTTTCAATTGCAAAAATCCACGCTGTATTACGCAGACTGAACATTATGTAAAGCCTACTTTTATTCTGTCTGATAAAGTAAAAGGAATTTACAAATGTGAATATTGTGATACTTTGTATGTTGCTGGAAGTGAAAAATAAAATTCTGTGCGTTTGACGAAAGTTTTTTTTTGTGGGGAAAATAAGGTCTGTCCCCATTTAAACCGTGGCAAGGATAGTAGGGGCGCCGAAGGCGGCCACTGGACTGAGCGAAGCGAGGGAAGCGGCTGGAGCGATAGCGGAACCCCGAAAAGCCTGATTTTTGCGAAGCAAAAAGCCACCCAAAATATAAAAACTTAAAAAATGCATATTTGTTTTCTGAGGAAACGTATGAATAAATGCCTTTTGATTTATAATGCAAGACTTTTGGACGAAGCTATGGATACTCCAGGAGCATTGCTTGTTGTTGATTCTAAAATCCGCTCGGTTTTCCAGGGTTATTTTACTTCTGCTGATACTGTGGAACAGATGGCTCGCGCTGTAATGAAAGAGGACGGCATTGATGAAAATTTTCCTCTGGAGCTTTTTAATGCAAGAAATTTGACTTTGACGCCTGCATTTATTGATATGCATGTTCATATGCGTTATCCAGGTCAAACTGCAAAAGAGGATTTAAATACTGGGCTTCACGCGGCAGCTTCTGGTGGTTATGGAACTGTTGTTGCTATGCCAAATACAAATCCTGTGGTTTCTTCTTTTGATACTGCTATGAAAATAGAGCGTGAAGCAGCTGCTTTGGGGCTTACGCATCTTTTCCAAACTGTTAGTATCACAAAAAATTTTGATGGTAAAGATACGAGTCATCTTGATTATATCGATAAAAAATTTATTCCTGTGATTACAGAAGACGGGCGGGATGTTCTTGAAAGTTCTGTTATGCTTGAAGGAATGACAAAGGCCAGTGAAAAAGGAATTGTTGTGAGTTGTCATTGTGAAGATGTGAGTCTTGCAAAAATGGCAAAACCTTTCCGGCAAAGAGCGCTTGAACTTATGGAAGAAACGGGACTTTCTGCATGGGGATATGACGAAATTGATTTTGATGATGAAGAAATCTCTGACAAGGTAAATCAGATTGATTTGGAACTGACAAAAGCAAATGAAATTCTTGCGCTGGCAGAAGATTTGGCTACGACTAGAAACATAATGATTGCAAAGCAGGCAGAATGTCATGTTCATCTGGCTCATGTAAGTACTGCAAATGCAATTATGGCAATTCGTGAAGTAAAAAACACTGTTCTGGATGAAGATTTATGCTTTTTTGCGGATGAGGCTGTTGCTTCTTATCAGGCGTTTGAAGAAGAAGTCCCTTTTGTTCCTGCTAAAAAAAATGCTTCAGGTTTCGCTGTCACTTGTGAAGTAACTCCACATCATCTTGCACTTTGTGGAACAGAAGAACCTTATATCAGGGCTCTCGTGAATCCTCCGCTTCGTAGTGAGGAAGACAGAATTGCACTTTTGGAAGCTTTGCGTGACGGTACTGTGGATGTTATTTCTACCGACCATGCTCCGCATACTCTTGAAGATAAAGCGGCGGGAAGTCCTGGTTTTACAGGACTTGAAACTGCATATGGAGTTTGTAATACAGTTTTGGTGAAGGAAAATCAGTTTAATCCCAAACGTCTTTCTCAGCTAATGTCCGCTAATCCTGCAAGAATTCTTGGATTGCAAAAAGGTCTTTTGCAGTCTGGATACGATGCTGATTTGACTCTTGTTGACCCAGAGGAAAAGTGGACTGTTGATTCTAGACTTTTTTACAGCAAAGGAAAAGCTACTCCTTTTGAAGGACGAACACTTACTGGTTGTGTAAAAGGTCTTTTTATTGATGGTCGGCTGGTACTTGAAAAATAACACCTTTTTTTATATCCCAGATTTTACAGTCAATTTGACTTTCAGGAATCTCAAATATCATTGATGCTGTTTTTCTGTAACAGTTCAGCTGGCTGTAATATTTCTGTGGATTTAATTTTTCTGAATACTTGTAATCCACTATTGTATAAGTTTTATCTTCATTCTGAAATATTAAGTCAAAAAGTCCTGTGAAGATAGCTCCATTATCAAACATTTTTGTTTTCCATTCTGAACGGACAAAGCGGTTTTTGTTTTTTGCATTCTGAAGTTTAATTCCGATTTCCGATTCAGCAAAATCTTTTACAAATTGAATGCATTCACCTTTTTTTGTCTGAATTTCGTTTTCTGTCAGATTTTTGAATAAAGAAACTGGCGGTTCAAAAGTCTGCGGATTTAAATCTTTTACAAACGCTTCTAAATAGGCATGGACAAGAACACCAAAATCTGCCTGATTGAAAACTGATTTTTGAAGTTTTTCTTCCTCGTTTTCATTCTGATAGAAAAGTAATTCATCTTCATCCATTTCGTCCTGGTCATTTTGATTTTGAATTTGCTTATAATTTTGACTTTGTGAAAGATTTTGTACGTTTTGTATTTTTTCTATATTTTTTTTAAGTTTATCCATTTCACCAATCTTACTTGGCGAAATTCTTAAAACAGGCTTACAAGTATATTCGATTATTTCTGCATTTTCAAAATAACTGCTGCTTTTTTCTATAATTTTGTGCCGTTGTTCTTCTGTAGTTTCATTTTCGTTTTTAGAACTTATATCCTGGAAAGTAACAGGATTTATATTTTCAAAATCGAAAGGAAGTGACTCTTTGTATGAAATTCCATTTTCAAGAGTATCACAATAATTTCTGATAACAAGGTTTTCAAAAATTTTTGCTTTCTGGTTTATCTCCTCTTTCGGTTCTTTTGCTTGTGGATTCCATTTTCCCATTACATAGATGTCATCTATTGCACGTGTAATTCCAACATAAATCAATCTTCGGAATTCCGCTAATTCCATTTTTTTGGCAAGAATTTCCTGTTGCATTACAAAGAAATTTTTTACACCTGATTCTGGTCTTACTGAAAGTCCTGTATATTTATCAAAAAAGATTTGTGATTTTTCTGATGAAAATGAATAACTTGTACAGCCCCACAAAAAAACATGTTTAAACTGTAAACCTTTACTTTTGTGAATTGTCATGATTTTGACAGCTCCACTTCTTTCCAACGGATATGTTATGTCTTTTGTGTTTATGTCGGCATCATCGGAAGAGAATGTCGATTTTAATAAATCAAGTTCATCGATAAACCAGGAAACAGTTTTGTCATTTTCTTCAGAACGGCGTGCAAGTTCAAAAATCATGTCAAACTGTTCTGCACAAAGTTCTGTTTGTTTGTTTAAATAAGTTTCATATTTATAGCCAGTTTGATTCCAAAGCATATCAAGAGTTTTTGTGATTTTTTGTTGAAGAACTAGTGATTTGTTTTGAATGTAAAAGTTTTTTGCTTCAATGAACTTCAAAAACTCATTTTGTGGTAAATCTTTTTGAATTTCGCTGTCAAAATCGGCAGTTGGGTCAAAAACAAAATCATAATCGGTAGAATCAATAAGATAAGAAAGAATTATTTCGATGGAATTTTCATGGAGTCCGCACAAAGGAGAAGCAAGGTAAGCACAAAATGCATTGACATCAGAAGGATAAACACAAATTCTCAAAAAATTGTAAAAATCGTTTATGATTCCGTCTTCGAAAATGTTTGTAAACTGGTCTACTTCGTAAGGAATATTAAAATAGCTTAAATATTTTGTGATTATTCCGCGGTGTGTGCGACTTCTGTCCAGAATTGCAAAATCTCCCCAGTTTATTATATTTTGCTTTCCAAGATTTTCTGAATCTGACGAAGCTGAAGAATCTGATGAAATTGATGAATTAGCCAGCTGATAAATCTGTTTTGCCATGTTATAGGCGAGCTGTTCATCAGGGTGAATAAATTTTTCCAACGGAGTTTTGTTAACTTTATTTTCATCAGAAATTCTTTTTGTATCGATAAATTTAAAATGAATTGGTACGTTTTCTTTTGTAAGTTGAGGAAGTTCCATTCCATTTTTTTGAGCGTCTTTTGTGTAATATGCTTCGTAATCTTGAGGCATGGAATTGTCTTCAAAAATGCCAAAACCATTTCTAAAAATCAGATTGAATGCCTGAACTGTTTGTGCTGTAGAACGATAATTGAAAGTCATCTGAACAAGAAGATTTTCATCGTTTTTTGTCAGTTCATTGAAAACTGAAACATCAGCTCCTCTGAATTTGTAAATGGATTGTTTTTCATCACCAACAAAAAAAAGTTTTTCTGGTTCCCGGTTATCTTTGATAATTTTTCCAGTTTGATTTTTCTGAATTATCTGTTTATAAACATCTTCGTTTTGATTGATTTGAAAATCTTCGTTTACTGAAAGCAGATAAAGTAAATCGCGGTTTTTGCTGTTGTTATCTTGAAATTCATCAATCATGATTTTTTTGTAAGCCTGAATCTCCTGAGTGCGGATATCCTGATTTTCAATTAGAATTTTGAGTGCCAAAGCTGACACATCGTTGAAAGTAAGGTTTCCGCCAACACGTTTTGAAGCGTTCACTTCGTCCAAAAAATCATCAAAAAGTTCATAAAGCGAAGTGATTGCCTGAAGTTGTGAAAAATATGCAAAAATGGAATCCATTACGGGCAGAAGTTCATTTTTTATGATTGTGATTTTTGTATTTGCTTTTGTGCATTTTCCTTTCATTGAAGACAAATCGTTTATGTCCTGAGAAAATTTTTCAAACTGTGCCTGTAAATTTTTGATAAAATCAGTGTCATTAATATTTTCGCTTGTAATGGTGAGTCCCTGAAAATTCTGTGCGTAAAAATCGAAAATCTCACAAGCTTTTTTTTGATATTCAGCGTGTTTTTTCGGATCTGAATTTGCTTCCATCTGTTCAAAAAACTCATCTATAAGTTTTTGGAAATTGCTTTTTCCAGGAAGATTATCTTCGGAAAGCGGCTGCTCATCAAAATAATATTGAAATGCCATCATCAGCTGATTTAACTGAACTGGAAGTTTTGATGAAAAAAATCTTTCTGGCGTTGTTAAATCTGTGAATTTGATTATGCTCGAAGCTAAAATCTGTTCTGCAAATTTCTGGAATTCGCCTGGTTTTACGAAAGTCTGAATGCATAATCTGTCTGAATTTCTAAAAACGAATTTGAGTGCTTCCTGTTTTATCTGAGCAATTCCATCACTTGAAGCAAGCGAAAAATCAGGAGTAATTCCGTAACGGTTTGCACACTGCCTAACGATGTTTGAACAATAAGAGTCCAGAGTTTGAACATGAGCGTTTGCAAAATCTACAATTCCCTGCTGTGCAAGTTTTTTTTCATTTTCACTGAAATTTTCATTGACAGGGCTTGAAGCAAAAAAATTAAGAGTTGCATAAATTCTTTGATACATTTCACTTGCAGCTTTATTTGTGAAAGTGAGCGTCAAAATCTGGTCCGCTTTTGCCTGACCTGTGAGAACTAGCCACGAAAATCTTTGTGCCAAAACTTGAGTTTTTCCAGAGCCTGCTCCTGCCGCAATGACAGCGTTTTTCGTCGTAGTGATTGCATTTATCTGAGCAGAATCAGG
>CAMEET010000113.1 GCA_945915085.1 uncultured Treponema sp.
TTCTAACATATTTTTGAAGTTTTGAAAATTCGGGAATTAATCAGTGGTTCCTTAAGTAAAAAATTATAGAATAAATCAAATATTATTTTTTTTTGATTTTTTTTATAATTTTGCTTGAAATCTATTGTTTTCGGTATATAATATTTTAATATGAGTGATTATCTTGACCCAAATAACGAAGAACTCTTAAAAGATTTCTTTGCTGAAGCTGAACAGCAGGTAGAACAGCTGGAAAGTAATGTTCTTGTAATAGAAAACGACCCTTCAAATCATGAGGCTATTGATGAAATTTTCCGTGCAGCTCATACTTTGAAAGGCGGTTCTGCAACAGTAGAGATGATGGAACTTTCTCATTTTACACATACTGTAGAAGATGTGCTGGATGAAATTCGTTCTGATAGATTGAAAGTTGATGAAGCTGTTGTTGACGTTTTGCTTACTTCTATCGATGTTATTAAAGCTATGCTTGAAGCACGGCAAAACGGAAGTGTTTATCAAGAAAACATTGATGATCTTGAAAATAAACTACATGCATATATTCCTCAAAAAGGAGATGCAAAACCGAAAACTTCTGCACCAAAACCAGCTCCTGTTTCTGCACCAGCGCCAGTTGCAACACCAGTTCAAACTGCCCCTGCTCAAAGTTCTGGCATGATTTTACCAGATTTATCAGAAGCAGAATTCGCTGAATTAAAGGAAACTTGTGAAGGTTCTCAAAAACTTTGGTGTGTTGCCGTTAAATTTGATGAAAACAATCCTATGAATACTGTAGGTGGTATTCAAGTTTTTGCCGCTTTAAAATCAGTTGGAAATGTCCTTAAAACAGTTCCTGATTTTGATGCACTTTACGAAGATCAGTTTTATGAAGATGTATTTTATTATATTGCTACAGAAGCAGACGGTTCTCAGCTTGAAGATGCATCTTTTTTAAGTGATGTAACATTAATAACTGATGCACATTATCTTGTAGATAATACTACTGGTACAGCTTCTGATGTTTCTCATTCATCAGCTCCAGTTCAATCTTCAGCAGTTTCGCAGCCGGCAGTATCTTCAGCACCAATTACTCCATCACTTGATTTACCGCAAGGAAATATCTCAGATGCTCAAAATGATTTATTGAAAGATATTTTAAATGATAATATTCTAAAACCAGAAGGTTCCAAAGGTTCAGCATCTGCCCCTGCAGAAAATACTTCAAAACCGGCAGGAACATCAGAAGTAAAAGAACAGAAGAAAGTTGAACCGAAAAAAGAAGGAGTTCATCCACAGCAAGGTTCAATTTTACGTGTAGATTCAAGAAGAATTGATAATCTTATGAATCTTGTTTCGGAAGCTGTTATCAATAAAGCATCTTTCAATCAGCTTGCAATGCAAAATGCAAGTGAAATTTCTCATTTCCAGACTTTGGAAGCTGAATTCAAAGAAAAGCTTCATTCCCTTTTTGATAAACTTCCAGATTATATTGAAGAAGCAAAAAATGGTGCTTCAGTGAATGAAATCAGAAAAAATATTATGCAGGAATACAGTACTCTTGGAAATATTTTTGATGAATATGAAGCTGAAACAAAAAATATATATGCAAAATTCCGTTCTTACACTCAAAATCTGGGTACAATTGCAGGAGATTTACAGGAAGGTGTAATGAAAATCCGAATGGTTCCAATCAATCAGATTTTCAGTCGTTTCCCTCGTGTTGTTCGCGATTTACAAAGAGATTTGAATAAGAAAATCGATTTAGTGATTGAAGGTGAAGATACAGAACTTGATAAATCAGTAGTAGAAGATTTACTTGACCCAATCATGCATTGTGTGCGAAATTCTGTTGACCATGGAATTGAGATGCCAGATGTTCGTGTTGCAAATGGCAAACCTGAAACAGGAACAGTTTTGCTCAAAGCATCAAATGAAGGAAATATGATTGTCATCGAAATCAAAGATGATGGTGCTGGTATTGATGTAGAAAAAGTAAAACGCAAAGCTATAGAAAAAGGTCTTATTCATCCAGATAAAGTTCTTTCAGATCAGGATGCATATCAGTTGATAATGCAGCCAGGTTTTTCAACTGCAGATAAGATTTCAAACATTTCTGGACGTGGTGTAGGTCTTGATGTTGTAAAAACAATGATTCAAAACCTGAAAGGAACAATTTCTGTAAATTCTGCAAAAGGAAAAGGAACCTCGTTTATCATAAAACTTCCATTGACTTTGGCTATTATTCAAGGTCTTTTGGTTCGTGTAGGACGCGAAGTTTACTCAATTCCAATTGCAAATGTTATTGAAAGTCAGTGCATAAATATCAAAGAAATCAATCATATTGATAATTATGAGATTATGAATGTGCGCAATGAAGTTATCAGCATTTTACGTCTTTCACGACTTTTTGGCATAAAAGAAACTGTTCAGTCAGATGAATGTTATATTGTAATTGTTGGTTCTCAGGAAAAGAAAATTGGAGTTATGGTAGATGCATTAATTGGCGAAGAAGATGTTGTAATCAAACCGCTGAAAGATCAGTTTACAAATTCACCGGCAATCGCTGGTGCTTCAATTCTGGGAGATGGTTCTGTTTCTTTGATTATTGATGTAAGTCAGTTACTTGAACTTGGAGTAAAACAGGAACTTCTTGCACAGCAACAAAATCAATATATGTAACAGGTCAATATTAGGAGTATTTTTATGGAACTAGAGAAAAAAACACTTGTGGCTACTGATGTAGCGGAACAAGTTGAGCAGAATAATGAAAATGCAACTGTTATTGATTTTAAAATGGTTACTTTTTCATTGGCAGATAAAGATTACTCAGTTGATATTATGTATGTAAAAGAAATTGCAAAAGCAGGGCGTTTTACATATGTGCCAAATACTTTGCCTTTTGTGCTTGGCGTTTACAATCTTCGCGGTGAAATCATCCCGATTCTGGATTTACGTTTGTTCTTTAATATTGAAGTTCCACCGCGTGATGAAAACAAACTTGAAAATATGATTATTCTTACTGTTGATGATCAGATTTTTGGTATTGTCGTAGATAAAATCGATAAAGTAGTTGGTGTTCAAAAGAGTACCATTCAACCGCCGCATCCTCTTTTTGGTGATATTAACATTAAATATATTGACGGTGTTGTTGAAAGTAACAACAGACTTTATGTTCTTTTGGATGTAACAAGAATTTTCTCTTCAAAAGAATCTTATGATTCAAATAAGAATGAAGTTCTTAAGGCTCAGTATTCAAAACCACAAACTGTTTTTTCAAAATCTGCAGGCGCACCTTCTGCTCCAGTTTTGGCAGCTGCTCAGGAAAAATCAGCTTCTGACATTGCAAAGGGAATTACACAGCCAGCTGCAAAACCTGTTTCAGTTGATTTGAAATTTATAGAAGATAGTTTACAAAAATATTCAAAGTTTTTTGTAACATCTGTAAATAAATCTTGGGTAAATCATCGTTATGAAGAATGGAAGAAAATAAAGAATGAAGAAAATCCTCAGATTAATAATGAAAAAGATTCTGTTGAGTTTTTAAAAACATTCTGGTCATCATGTTCAGAAGCATGGTGGACAAAAGAATATGCACAGAATTTGGAAAAAGCATTGCCTGATAATTCTGCAAAACAGATTGTTGTATGGAATCCAGGTTGTGCAAAAGGAATAGAAACTTATTCACTTGCTTGTGTTTTAAAGAAACGTTATCCAGCTGCAAGAATCAGAATTTATGCTCAGGATATTGATTTATTGAGTGTTTCAAATGCAGCTTTGATTTCTGTTCCAGCTAATTTGTCTACAGATTGGTATGCTCCATTTTTGACAAAAAAAGCAAATGGAGAATATACTTTTAGTCAAGAAATAAAAGAAAGTATTATGTTTGAATATCATGATTGCAAAAATACAAATGCTTTACCAATGGTAGACATCATTTTTGCAAGGGATATTCTTTCTTTACTTGACGGGAATGCTCAGGAAACTGTTGTTTCTGACTTCTTGGAAAAAATGAAAGGTAATGGTATAGTTATTATTGGTGAAAATGAAGCTATGCCATCAAATTTCAGGTTTGGCGAAAAAACTGTAGACAAAATAGTTGCTTATGGCAAGGATTAAAAAATATAGGAGATAAATATGCGAGTAGAGTATATTAATCCATTTGTTGAAACTTCTTTTAGAGTTCTTCAAGAAGTTCTTGGTGGTGCAGAAGTAAAACGTGGAGATTTGTATTTAAAATCAACTGCTATGCCAGTTATGGGTGTTGCTGCTTTGGTTGGTTTGGCAGGTGATGTAGAAGGTCGTGTTCTTTTTGATATGACTATGGAAACTGCTTTAAATATTGCTTCTGCAATGAATGGTGAGAAATTGCCAGAATTTGATGATTTGGCTAAAGCTACAATCAGTGAATTGGCAAATTTGATTACTGCTCAGGCTGTTACAAAGTTGCATGAATTGGGATTCCGATTCGACTTGACACCTCCAGCTCTTTTTGTTGGTCAAAAAATGGAAATTGCTGCTTTGGGTGGAACAACAGATAGCGTTGAAGCTTTGATTGTACCTCTTCTTTCAGATTGTGGTAAAATTGAAGTTAATGTTTCTATTAGGGAACGTGCTTAATAAAATAAATAGAGCAATTGATTTGCTCTCTTAGGAGACAATATGAAAACAACACAAGATTATCCAACTATCAATGACCGTCCACCTGAAGGAAAAAAAGCAGATGGAACTCCATATAAAGTTTTGGTTGTAGATGACTCAATGTTCGTTGCAAAACAGCTTAGTCAGATTTTGTCAAGCGAATGTTACGAAGTAATTGCAACTGCGGCTGATGGAAAAGAAGGTGTTGATAAATATAAAGAATTGTGTCCAAATGTTGACCTTGTAACTATGGATATTACAATGCCAAAGATGGACGGAATTACTGCTTTGGAACAGATTATGGCTTTTGATAAAAATGCGAAAGTTGTAATGGTTAGTGCTCTTGGTAAAGAAGAACTTGTAAAAAAATCTTTGATGACTGGTGCTAAGAGTTACATTATTAAACCTCTGGACCGCAAGAAGGTTTTGGAACGAATTGCAAAAGTTTTGCAGTAGTTTTCAATTAAAACTTTACAGATTTGAAATATAAAAAAAGGCAGGAAATTGAGTATATCCTGCCTTTTTTCATTGTTTAATAAAATCTTTTAAAACAGCTCAGTCAAAGTTTTGTGATTGTATTCCTTATCACGACATATATCTTAAATTTTTTTAGAAAAAGTGTTTTTCTAATCTGCTTTGCTGGTCCAGTTTATTGCCATTTGCCTCAATTCGGCTGAAGAAGTGCAGTGAAGTTTTGCTTTTATATTCTCTTTGTGAGTATCAATAGTTTTAATGCTTAAATTGAGTTTTTTTGCAATATCTACTGTACCTAAACCTTTTCCAATCAATGAAAAAATCTGTAATTGTCTATCGGAAAGAGTAGAAATTGTTGCAAACTTATCAGAATTATCTGAATCTCCTTGAAGAAGTTCCTTCATCCTTTTCTTTTCATTTTCACTTAAATAAATATCGCCATTTTTAACTGTTTTTAATGCATTTATGACTTGAGATTCTGCTTCGGCTTTCATTATGTAACCTTTTGCACCAGCTTTTAAAGCACGTTCTGCATAAAATCTTTCATCATGCATTGAAAGAACGAGAATTTTTATGTGCGAATTAAATGAAAGAATATCTTTAATCAATTCAAGTCCATCTTCTTGTCCTAGATTTAAATCGAGTATCACTAAATCTGTAGTAGTTTTATTAATCAAATCTAGTGCTTCGATTCTGTCCTTTGCCATTCCAACAACTTTAAAATCTTTTTGAGTTTCTATGAGTTGTGCTAATCCGCGACTGAAAAGCGGATGGTCATCTATAATAATAACTGAACATTCCATAAAAATAATTATACCACAAATTCAAAAATATTGTATAATTATTTATATGCGTATAGGATTGTTTTTAAATCTTTTAGATGAAGAATATCAGATATCTGTATACAAAGGTATCGTAAAAAAGGCAAAAGAACATGGGGTTGAAATAGTTTGTTTTCAACAAGACAATAAAAATATGTCAATGGAGGAACTTGTTTCTCAATTTCCAAAAAAACATTTTTTTAATGTAGATGGAATAATTTTACTAACGTCTGTTATTACTGATAATTTTGCTTTTTCAAAAAAAGAAGATATTCAAAAATATTGGGAAAATATTCCTGTCATTTCTGTAGGACAAAAAATCAAAAATGTTCCTTCTTTAATGATTGAAACTGATGAGTCAATGAAAGAACTTGTGGAACATCTTATTTTAAAACACAATTACAAAAAATTTTTGTATATTGGAGGAAGTCCTAAACACCACGATGCTATTTTACGAGAACAGATTTTCAAAAAAACTCTTGATGCATATCAACCATGGTTTTCCGATTTGCAATATACGATAAAATATGGTTTTTTTTTGGAGCATGTGGCTATTCAAGCTTTGGAAGAATATCTGCAGGAAAATGATAATAATCTGCCTGATGTAGTAGTTTGTGCAAATGATAATATGGCACTTGGAATTTATAAATTTTTCAAAATGAATAGCGAAAGATTAAACATGAAAGAATGTGCCGTAACTGGTTTCGATGATGTTCCTCAAGCAAAATTTGAAATTCCAGCTTTGACAACAATTCATCAACCTTTAGAAGAGATTGGTGAAAAATCATTGGAATTGATTAAAGAATTTGTTGAAAAAAAATTAGTAAGTGATGAAACTTTCATTGAATCAAAAGTGATGTATAGAAATTCCTGTGGATGTAATTCTGATTTACTAAAACAAACAGAAGACATATTAATAGAACAGAATAAAAATAATGATATGCAAAAATTTTTCAAGCATATTCAGTCAAAATATGTTCGTTCTGAAAATATTTTGCGAATTGTAAACAGAATTGCTCAGCAGATGAATAATA
>CAMEET010000114.1 GCA_945915085.1 uncultured Treponema sp.
AATTTACACATGCGTGTAAACAGACTAGTAAAAACTTAGCTACTAATGTTGGTTCGTTTTTTTTAATTCTTATGGTAAAAATGCAATATTAACTAGATTCTGTCAATAAGTTTTAAATAATTTTTTTGTGTTTTTTATCATTTTTAATGTTTATTTTTCTGATTATTTTTATTGAAAGATTTATGTATTTTGAGTATCTTTATTGATACAGGAAATAAAAAAACAGAAAATAATGTTCAGATTGAAGACTGGAAAGAATGACAGTTGTGAAGGATTTCAATCCTGCTGAATTGTGAAGTCAGTCAGTTTGAAGCTTTTTATTTTATGTTTTTTGTGTCTGAGATATTTATTAATATTGAGGGAAAAAATGTTTGCAATTATTATTGGAATTATCTTTGTTGGATTTACAGCTTTTTCAGTGATTCCTGCTTTTCCATTAAACTGGGGACCGCAGGTTATTGAGTTTTTAAAAGGTTCTCTGCCTGTTTTTGCTGCTTTTATCGGATTGATTTGTCTTTTTATTGGTGCTGCCGATATAAAAGATAAAAAAGAAGCAAAAAAAGAAGATGCAGAAAAAACAGAAGAAAACAAATAATTTCTTTTTTATACTGCGTTTGCCCTGAATGTATCCATAATAAACGTAAGTTTTAATTTGTTTTCATATTGACAAAAATCCTATAAATTTGGTAATATATTTTACCCGTTATAGAATTTTTGGACTGCTCATCTGAAAATTCTAGCAACTTCAAAATCAGATGCAAAAATTTCGAAGCTGCAAGATAAACTTTTTATTATTTTTACAAAGGTATATCAAAATGGAAACAATTTTCGTTAAAGAATACGACCAGCCACGCAAATGGTACATTATTGATGCTGCTGGAAAAACAATGGGACGTGTTGCTGCAAAAGCTGCTTATATTGCACGTGGAAAAAACAAAGCTTCTTACACAAAAAATCAGCTTATGGGTGATTTTGTTGTTATTATCAATGCTGAAAAAGCTGTAGTAACTGGTGGAAAAGAACAGAAAAAGATTTATTACCATCACACAGGATTTGTAGGTGGACTTCGTGCTCACACTTATGAAAAATTGTTGGATAAACATCCTACAAAACCAATGGAATTAGCTGTTGCTGGTATGCTTCCACATGGACGTCTTGGACGCAAAATGATGGATTGTGTAAAGATTTACGCTGGTGCAGAGCATCCACATGCTGCTCAGAATCCTCAGCCAGTAGAATTATAATTTTGGAGTGTAGAAAATGGTAGAAAATATTGCTATTGGTACAGGAAGAAGAAAGACTGCTGTTGCTCGTGTTTTTGTTCGCAATGGTTCTGGAAAGATTGTTGTTAATGGAAAAGATGTAAAAGATTATTTTGCTACAGAAGCTCAGGTTCAGGTTGTAAATCAGCCTTTAGCTGTAACTTCAATGGGTACAAAATATGATATTCTTATCAATGTACAGGGTGGTGGTTTGAATGGTCAGGCTGCTGCTTGTTTGCATGGAATTTCACGTGCTTTAGTTCAGATTGATCCAGATGCACGTACATCTCTTAAAGCAAACGGATATCTTACTCGTGATTCACGTATGGTTGAACGTAAAAAGTATGGTCAGCGTGGTGCTCGAAGAAGATTCCAGTTCTCAAAACGTTAGTTTTATTTGGAAAATTCGATTTGCAGAAAAGGCGACTTTTTTAAGGTCGTCTTTTTTTTGTCTTTTTGGAAAAAAATCAGTATATTTTATCAACGATGAAAATAAATTCTATAAGTCAAATATCTTTGTCTGGAATGTACCGAATTCGTCCTGAAGAAGGTTCTGTTATTTATGCACGTCAGGAATATCTTTCTTCTATTATATTGTCTGAAATAAGTGCCGGAATGGAAATTGAAGGTGAGTGCCAAGAGGAACTTTTAGATGCTGGACTTTGTGTTGCGGTGGAATTAAAAGCCTGCGATTATCTTTCAAGAGCGGAACAAAGCAGATTTGGATTGGCACAAAAACTTGTAAAAAAATCATTTCAAAAAAAGTATATTAATATGGCGCTTGATTATCTGGAAAGCAAAGATTATTTAAGTGATTTGAGATTTTCTACGGCATGGCTGAATACAAGAAAAATTAATCATTTTGAAGGAAGAACAAAACTTCTTGCTGAACTTAGAAATAGAGGGATTTGTGAAAAAACGGCCTCTAAAGCTTTGGATGATTTTTTTTCTTATAACGATGAATTTGAAATCTGCAAAAAAGCTTACCAAAAGCTTAAAAAAAACGGGAAAACCGAAGATAAACTTATGCAGGCAATGTTTAAATCCGGGTTTTCCCATAAACTGATTTTGCAGGCTAAAGAAGAATTAGAATCTTCCTTCGTCAGTGTCCCAATAGTTTAATTCGTTGTGCGCTTTGATAAAGTCAACAGTTTCATCGATTGTTGTAAAGCATAATCCAACAACAGTGTCGGCACAACCGTAATAAATTGCGATTTTTCCGTCTTTTTCATCTGTTAATGCAGCGACTGGGAAACAAACATTGTCAACGAATCCTGTTGTTTCATATGGCATTTCAGGTGTGAGCATGTAGTCACCGCATCTGTAGCGAACAATGCTTGGTTTGTCATGATCCAAAATTGCAGCAGAGAATGAATAAACAAAGCCATTACAAGTAGTTGAAACTCCATGATAGAACATAAGCCAGCCTTTCTCAGTTTCACCTTTATCATTTTCGTATTCAATTTCTATAGGAGCTGGACCGCATCCAATTTTTACACCTTGCCACCATCCTTTTCCGCCTTTTTGCATAACAAGACGATGTTCGCCCCAATATTTCATATCTGGAGATTGAGAAAGCAAAATATCACCAAAAGGAGTGTGTCCTGAATCTGAAGGACGTGAAAGCATTACAAATTTGCCATCGATTTTTTTTGGGAATAAAACGGCATTTCTATTAAATGGGAGGAATGGGTTTTCAAGACGAGTGAAGTCTTTAAAATCTTTTGTACTTGCTACACCGATTGAAGCACCGTCAAAATCTCCACACCAAAGAATGTAATATGTATCATCAATTTTTACACAGCGTGGGTCGTATGCGTAGAATGGATCGTGAGGAGTTCCATCAGGATCGTGCATGTGAATTTTTTCTTTTTGAAATTCCCAGTGGATTCCATCTTCTGAATCGCCGATGTAAAGGAAAGGTCTTGCAGATGTGTCTTCTGAACGGAAAACACCTTTGAATTTTCCTTCCCAAGGGATTACGGCAGAGTTGTAAATTCGTCCCATTCCTTTGAAAGGGTTTCTGCCGATAACAGGATTTTCACTATAACGCCAGATTGGAAGCCATGTGTCAGCAGGTTTTTCCTGCCAAGGGATGTTTGGTAAATTACCACCGCTAATAATTTTTGCCATTCTTTTCTCCTGAGATTTTGGAATTTGTTTTATGTTGTCAAATTCCAAAGCAGTTTTTTTTTGTTTAACAGAGTAATAATCTCTGATATAAAAATAAAGGTAAATTAATAATTTGTCAAGTTAAAATTAATTAAAAAAAGTTAAAATAAGTTAAAAAAATTACTTAAAAAACGATACAAAAAATAAAAACAATCTAGAAATACTTGCAAAATAATGTTAAAATGATTATATGAAAGTTTTTAAGATTAATGAAATTGAAAATAAAAAAATATCAGGAAGAAATGTAAAAAATGCAGAGGAATTGCCAGAGATTAATCTTTTCTGGGCGGCTTCTTCGTTGAAATTTAATGTAAAAGCTGGTGAAGTTTGGGCTGAGTTTTTGAGTGATTATGATTCAAATGAACCTTGGGTGAGTGTTTTTTTGAATGGAAGACGAATTTCACGATTTATGGTTGAAAAAGGTGGCGAAAAGTCCGTTTGTCTTGTACATGGTTTGAATCCGCAAACGGAAAATGAAATTTGTATTTATAAAGATACTCAGCCAATGCCGGGTGATACTAAACATTCGTTGAAAATAACAAAAATTTCGCTTGATGATAATGGTGAGTTTTGTGAAGTAAAACCAGCTGAAATCAAAATTGAGTTTATTGGTGACAGTATTACTAGTGGCGAAGGGCTTGCCGGTGCTCCTGAACAGATGGAATGGATTCCTGCTGTTTTTGTGGGAAGTGAAAGTTATGCGGCAAATGTTGCACGTCATTTTAATGCAGATTTTTCTGTGTTTTCTCAGTGTGGCTGGGGACTTTGCTGGGGCTGGGATGGAAATCGTAATAATAATATGCCCTCTTATTATGAAAAAGTATGTGGTGTAATGGAAGGTGAATTTCATAATCAGCTTGGTGAAAATCAGGATTATGATTTTAAGGAAGGAAGCGATTTTGTAGTTTTGAATTTAGGCACAAATGATAATGGTGCTTTTTTTCAGCCGGCATGGAAAAATCCAAAAACTGGAATTGAATATAAACTATCACTTGAAAATGGGAAAATTTCTGCTACCGATAAAGATTTTATTGTGCAGGCAGCAAAGAATTTCCTTTCACTTATCAGAAAACATAATCAGAATGCGCAGATAATCTGGTGTTATGGAATGATAGAATTGAATCTTATTCCTGAATGTATAAAAACTGCTGTGAATCAGTGGAAAAAAGAAACTGGTGATAATAATATTCATGTTTTGGAATTGGATCCGATGGAAAAAGTTGAAAAAAATGATGAAGATAAAGGTTCGCGCGGTCATCCTGGAAAAAAAGTGCATAAACTGGCAGCTGACAAACTTGAAAAACTGATTGAAAAGCTGAGAAAGTAAAGTGTGCATTATAATTGGGTTGAAAAAATTGCTTGGAAATATGTGATTTTTGAATATTTTTTAATTTGTAGTTTGAAAAGTTTAAACTGTGGCAAGAATTGAAAGGGTTGGCAAAGCAAAAAGCCACCTGAATTGGAAGAATTCAATACTTGGGATTTAGTTTTATTAAAAATGGAGAAACTTATGGAAAATAGACCTCAACAGTCGCAGATTAATGAAGCGTTGACGATTATTGACAGATTGATTCCTCTTGTGAATGATGCTGAGCGAAATCTTTCGAGTGCCAGAAACTGGGGATTTTTAGATGTGCTGGGCGGCGGATTTATTGTTGATTTGATTAAACATTCTAAATTGAATAATGCTACTAATTCTATGGAACAGGTGAATTATTTGATGCAGGATTTGCAGAGAGTACTGGGTTCTATGAATGCAAACGATTATTCTATGAATGTTGGAAATTTTGTTACGCTTGCTGATTTTTTGTTTGACGGTGCAATTGCTGATATCTATATGACAAGTAAAATTATGAACAGTCTGGATGAAGTGCGCAGATTGAAAGAAAAATTGATGGAACTTCGAAACAGACTGTCAAGATTTTAGGTTCTGTTTGCTAAGTCTTTCATGTTAAATTCTGCTGTATAGCATTTCAAGTTTGTCCCTGCTTTCGATAAAGATTTTTCCGAGTTCTGGATCGAAATGGCTGCCTAAAGAGTCCTGAATAATGGAAAATGCTTTGTCGTAAGAAAAAGTGTCTTTGTAGCAGCGTTTGCTGACAAGGGCATCGAAAACATCGGCAAGTGCCATAATTCTTGCTTCCAACGGTATTTCTGTTCCTTTTAATCTGTCTGGATATCCTTGTCCGTTATATTTTTCGTGATGATAATGTGCAATGTTGATGGCTATGTTTTTGAAATTTTTGTCATCAACTTCGGAAAGTACATTTTCAATGATTTTTACGCCTTCTTCCGAGTGTTTTTTCATCTTTTCGTATTCTTCATCTGTAAATTTTCCAGGTTTTCTTAAAATGCTGTCATCTACTGCGATTTTTCCTAAATCATGCATTGGAGCTGCCTTGATGACATCTGCACAGAAATAATCTGGAAGATTTTTGAATTCATCGTACTTTTTGATTTCAGAAATGAAAAGCTTTACACATTCGCTTGTTCTCTTAATGTGACCGCCTGTACTGTTGTCGCGGCTTTCGACCATGGTTGCCATGCCCGTTATGATGGAATTTTGAATCTGATAGATTTTTTGTGTTTTTTCTTCTATAGAAGAAGACATTTCGTTGAAAGTATCAGCCAAAACGCCAAAAGAATCGTTTGTTATGATTTTAACTTTTGAATGAAAGTCTCCGTTTTTTATCTTTTCAACTCCTTTTTGAAGACGTTTGAGCGGACAGTCAAAATAATCTGAAAAGATAACGAAAATGAAAATGCCGGAAATTACGATTATACCGAATGTTATGATGATGTTTTTATCGAGTGTGAGGTTATTGTTGAGAATAAGCGTCAAAAGTGTGGAAAGCAAATAAACAAGCGGAAATAAAACTACTGAAATGTACAATGTAATAAAAAGTAATTTTATTGACGGCGTTACTGTGCCTTTTATTTTATGTAATTCGCCTTGTGGAAAATATTTTGGAAGAACGGGAGTTATAATTATGTTAAATTTTGTTCTTACGATGAGAAGGATTATGAATTCAACAAGAAAGTAAAAAATCCAGCCTGTTGTGCCAAGAAGTGAAAAAGCAAATGGTAGATTTACAAATCGGCTTAAAAAGTTATTTCCCTTTGTGTTGCTTGCATAAAGAAGACAAAATACAGATGGGATGGAAAAAGTAATGATTGCAATAATTATTGTAAAGTAATTGTGTGTTTCCAAAAATGCCAGCCAGTTGCTTTGAAAAGCTTCCGTAATCTGGGGTGTCGAACAGTTTATAGGGATGATTGCTGCCATCAGATTTGCACAGAGTGTAACAAGTCCATATAAGAGTGAAATTTTTCGTCTTGATTTATATGTTAATTCCATAAGCAAATTATATAGTAGAAAAGTTGAAATTGCAAATAGGGGAGAGAGAGTGGACAGGCAAGCAGTAAAATATAATTCCCCAAAAAAAGGTTTCCAACATCTGTTATAAT
>CAMEET010000115.1 GCA_945915085.1 uncultured Treponema sp.
GCAAGAAATTTTGCATTTGAATTATTTAATGCCTGCATTCCGTGTTTTTTTGTTGCATCAAAATAAATACTATCCCCTTGTTCAAGCACAAGTTCCTTTCCATCAATCACGATTTTCATAGAACCTTCAATCATATAATTAAATTCATGTCCAGGATGAGAATTATAATGAATCTCTTTTGTTTCTTCTGGTGTAATTCGCACAATAAATGGATCTGCTTTTCTGTTTTGAAAACCAGTAGCCAAAGCCTGATATTCATAGTCATTGCGGCGGTCCACACTCAAACCTTTATCTTTTTTTGTAAGACAGTAAAAATGCATGTGAGGTTCTTTACCAGAAATCAAAGTTCCCAAATCTATTCCGTATTCTTTTGACATAGACTGTAAAATGCCCACTGGAATATCAACATTTCCTGATTCATAAGTTTTATACTGTTCTTCTGATATTCCGCAAACTTTAGCTGCCTGTTCTATACTTACATCCATAATTTCGCGTAAACCGATAAGTCTGTCTGCAACAGCTTTAATTTCTTCGTTCATTTTTCCTCCAAAATTTTGTGCATAAAAAAATAGCAGATTTCAAAAAAGCATTTTATTGCTTTCATATAATCTTTAACTTGAGTATATTAGATTTAACAAAATTATTCAATAAAAAAATTAAATATAATTAAAAAATATTAGTATAATTAAAGTTGTGGATTGTAATTTGGACAGAAAAGTTTATTAATTTTTTTCCATAAGCATCTGTGCATCGGCAGAACCTTGCCTTGCTTCCAGATTTGCATAATTTTCATTTATTTGATTTGCGATTGAACATTTTGACTTTTTTTCGTTTTGCTTTTTTTCACTTTTTTTTTTAAGCTTTTGCTGAAGCTCCCACGAAGAAGTTCTGTTCATCAAAGAATAATATTCGTTATCATTCATTTCTCCGCCTCCACCACTTTGAAATATCATCCACGCAATTTGGAATGTCAATCCGTACAGCAGAATGTCACCCCGAATTTGATTCGGGGCTCATATTCACACATAAAGTCACCAACTACGACTATTCCATTGTATAATCGTAATTAAAAGCAGCTTCAATTGTTGCAATATTAATAGGATTAAACTTTTTATTTCTTGCACTTATAGCTTCTTCCAACGCAAATTCAAAAGGTTTAATTCCACTAATCATTCCAGGAACAGCCTTTGCAAGGCATCCAAGAGCAACCATATTTGTTCCACGTGGATTGTTAGTTTTTTCACAAATTTCACCGCATGGCAATGAAATTACTTTTATGTCAGTACGCGAAGGTTTTATATCAATAAGCGATGAATTATAAATCAAAAGACCGTTTGGTTTTATCTGCTTTTCGAATTTCACCATTGAAGGTTTATTTAAAGCTACCACTACATCAGGTTTTTCAATTACAGGAGAAGCAACTTCTTCATCACTTACAATAACTGAACAGTTTGCAGTGCCTCCTCGCATTTCTGCACCATAAGAAGGAATATGCGAAACATATTTATCTTCACTCATTCCAGCCAAAGCCAAAATTTTTCCGGCAAGAATAACTCCCTGCCCTCCAAAACCTGCAAAAATTATTTCTGTTGTCATTTTGTCACCACTCCTGCAACTGGTTTTGCTGCTTCTGGAATATTTCCAGCAGGAACATCTCTAAATACTCCCAAAGGATAGTATGGTTCCATTTGTTCTTTTACCCAATCTGCCGCAACAGTAGCACTTACACCCCAGTTTGTAGGACACATCGATAAAACTTCTACAAAAGAATATCCTTTTCCTTCTTTCTGATAAGTCAAAGCTTTTTTGATGGCAGCTTTTGTTTTGTTGATGTGCTGAACATCATAAACTGCACAGCGTTCGATATATTTTGGTTCAACAAGAGTATTTAAAAGTTCGCAGGCACGAATTGGATATCCCACTTCATCGGCATTACGTCCGTTTGGAGTAGTTTTTGTAACCTGACCTACCAGACTTGTTGGAGCCATCTGTCCGCCTGTCATTCCATAAATTGCATTATTTATAAAAATTACAGTGATATTTTCACCGCGGTTTGCGGCATGAATAGTTTCTGCCGTTCCAATTGCAAGCAAATCACCATCACCCTGATAAGAAATAACAAGTTTGTCAGGATGAACACGTTTCATTCCTGTTGCTACAGCTGGAGCACGTCCATGAGCTGCTTCACAAGTATCAACATCAATATAATTATATGCATAAACGGCACAGCCAACAGGAGCTACTAGCAAAACATCCTGCTGAATGTCCATCTCGTCAATTATCTGACAAATTAATTTATGAACAATTCCATGTCCACAGCCACCGCAATAATGCGTACTAACATTATGCATCGATTTTGGAAATTCATATTTTTTAGACATAGCTTTTTACCTTCTCAATAATAACATCTACAGATGGAATAACACCGCCTGGTTCGCCATAAAAATCAACATCACTCACTTTATGACCAGAATAAAGTTTGATATCCATAACCATCTGTCCCATAGACATTTCAACTGTAAGAATTTTTTTTGCATTTTTGCATGCATTTTCAAGTTCATTTTGAGGGAATGGCCAGAGTGTAATTGGTCTGAAAAGTCCGGCTTTTATGCCCATTTCTCTGAGCATTTTCACAGCCTTTTTCCCAACTCTTGCACTTGTTCCATATCCACAGATTACAAAATCAGCATCATCACACATGAAAACTTCAGCTGCAGTTTCTGACTGCTGTATTTGTTCATATTTTGCAAAAAGTTTTTTATTATGTTCGTTCAATTCACCATCAGGTCCAGAACATTTGAGCGAATAGATTTTATTCTGTTTTCTGTCTGCTGTTTTTCCAGTTAAAGCCCAAGGTTTTTCCGGGAGTTTTTCGATGAATTCTGGAAGAACACAAGGTTCTGACATCTGACCTAAATATCCGTCTCCAAGAATAAGACACATAACTCTATATTTATCTGCAATTTCAAAAGCTTTTACAGTCCAGTCTGCAAGTTCTTGAACAGTTCCAGGTGCAATTACAACAGTGTGATAATCTCCATTTCCACCGCCTCTTGTTGCCTGAAAATAGTCTCCCTGAGCTCCAGAGATATTTCCAAGTCCAGGTCCACCACGCATCATATTTACAACAACAGCAGGGAGTTCGGAACCAGCGATGTAAGAAAATCCTTCCTGTTTTAAAGAAATTCCAGGAGAACTTGACGAAGTCATACATCTAGCTCCTGCAGCACTTGCTCCCAAAACCATATTGATTGCAGCAAGTTCAGATTCTGCCTGCAGAAAAGTTCCGCCAACTTGAGGAAGGCGTTTTGCCATGTATGCAGGAATTTCATTTTGTGGAGTAATTGGATATGCAAAATAATATCGACAGCCGGCTCGAATTGCCGCTTCTCCAATTGCCTCATTTCCTTTCATTAAAACTTTTTCGCTCATTTGTCATCCTCTATTTCAATACAACAATCAGGACACATAGTTGCACAAAAACAACATGCTATACAACTAGATTCATCGTTTACAACAGGATAATTTACACCCTGACTATTAGTTTCTTTAGACATTTCAAGAATTTTTTTTGGACAAACACGAATACACAATCCGCAGCCTTTACATCGCTCCAAATTGATTAAAGGTTTTCCTTTAGCCATTTTTTCACACTCCCTAATAATATCCGCATTAGCGGCGAGCATTTTTTTTTCACTTTTTTTTATAAATCCATACTATTAGATTTTCTTTTTTTTGACAATAAGTATCATTAAATATTTTTAATATTATTAAAGTTATTTTTTGATATTTATTATCAGAATTCATACCAGTTTGCAGCACTTTGATCTGCAAGTTGAAGTAAAATCACCAGCGGATTTTGCAGAAAATTTGAATAATTGTAAGTTTCGCTCTCTGTCAAATCACAAAAGCCCATATGACGGCTTACAGCTTCAATCAAAGTTCTATTTTTTATCATCGATGGAAAAATTTCCAGTAAAATCAAAACAGATTCATTTCCATGACCAAGATTTCTGTTTTCATTTTTTGTTTTATAAAAAGGCTGACGAATCCAGTTTCCATTTATGTCTTTTGCATTTCTATATTCAATAGAATAAAAATTAGTTTTGCAAAAATCATGACATAGAGAGGCAAGAAAAATATCTTTTGTGGTTATCTGAAATTTCGAAGCATTTGGACTTTGATAAAAATTTTCCAGAAGAGGACGTGCAAAAATTAAAGTCTGCTTTACAACCATCAGAGTGTGAAGTGAAAGTCCGCCCTTGAAATTTCCATGAAATTTTGTAGATGCAGGTGCAATCCAAAAATCACTGTTATCAAGCCATGTTTTCAGAGAGGCGTTTTCAGATTCATCTGTGATAATGTAATCAATCATCTGAAGATAACAGTTTTTAACTTTCTGAAAATCAATGTTTGAAGTTGTCCCCAAAGACAATTCATCATTAAAATTTTCTCCAATTATATCCAAAAGCTCATAAACTTCTGAGAACATAATTTTTTTTTCATTTTCATTCATAAATAATTTTCCTATATTTTTTATAACCGATTTTTCAATACGGTATTTTTTATTCCAAAATTGTGATTTCAACGCGACGGTTTTTCGCTTTTCCTTCCGGCGTTTTATTATCAAAAAGAGGTTTTGTACCGCCAAATCCTCTGCATATAAAATTTTCGGAATTTATTCCAAGTTTTATCAATGAAGATGCAATTGAATTTGCACGTTCAACAGAAAGTTTCATTTCGCCAGTTGGATTTCCAGTACTCGCGGTGTGACCTTCCACAAGTAACTTTGCAGACGGAACTGTTTTCAAGATTTCGGCAATCTGAGCCAGTCGTCCTTTTTCACTGTCAAGCAATTCTGCACTATCAGGTTTAAACTGAAGGTTTTGAATGGAAAGTTTAATTCCTGCTGGAGTTTTTTCCACCTCTACATCGATTTTATTTTTTTTCTTTTGAACATTATTTTGACTTGAAATATTATTCTGTGATATTGAATCAAGTGAAGACAGTTCGCCGCCGTTTTCAGCGATTAGATTTTTATCATACTGATTTGAATCATCAACTTTTGTCGCTTGTGTAAAATCTTTTGCATCCGATAAATTCTCTGAAGATTCTTGTGAAACGTTTTCTGAATAATCTTGTGAAAAAAAGTCAGAAACAGTTTGATTTGAATTTTCCTTTTTTGCAAGAAAATCAGCTTCATCATCTGTCAGATTACAGATTCGTTTTAAAACTGGAATCAAATCTGAAGTATCAACAGACGATGGATATTCAGTAAACATAGATATAGTTCCTTTAAACTGAATTTCATTTCCATCAGCATAAAAAAAAGTTTCATCAACAGTATCACGAATTACAACAGCATTTCCTGTTTTCTTGCTGACATAAATCGTAGCTTTGTGAGAACCAGTCGCTTTTTGAAGTTCACTATCGCCGCCAAAATCAATATGATAATTTCCGCTGCCCATTCCATAACGCGTTGCCCATTGCGCAGTCAAAAGGAAAACAGGTTCCCCATTAAATTGAGTATCATCAACATACTGATATTGAACATAAATCGGCATCTTTGTAATGATTCCTTTGTTTAAAGGATCAACAGCTCTTTGAGCCTGAGCATTCCAGCTGTCACCTTTTTTAATCTGTTTTTCTGGAAAAGCAGGAAAACTGCGGAATGAAGGAAAACCATAATCACTTATCATCTGCAGATTTCCTTTTTCATCTATTTTAAAAGATGCGAAAATATAATCATTTATACCATTTCCAACTTTTGCGTAATTACGGTTTGTCATTTCATTTACATAAAAGTTACCTTCGTATTGATA
Source organism: uncultured Treponema sp. (assembly GCA_945915085.1). Classification (GTDB taxonomy): domain Bacteria; phylum Spirochaetota; class Spirochaetia; order Treponematales; family Treponemataceae; genus Treponema_D. The sequence continues at coordinate 5,823 of CAMEET010000115.1, forward strand.
ACCATTTTCACAATATACAGGATTGATAAATGAAGTAACTTCTCTGCTCACAAGTCCGACATATTTTCCGTTATCATAACGGCGCAAATCTGTTCTTTCTCTCAAAGTGTAATTTCCGCAGCCATTATATTTAATTCTTTGCTGGGAAAACACACAAAAAAAATAAATCAAAAAGGAAAAAACAATACAGATGATTTTTTTAATTTTCATAATTCTAAACTTAAAGACCTAAGTCTTCCCCAACAAGAATTACTTTGATTCTATTTTTTGGATAACTTAGCCTTGTCAAAACAAATTGATTGCAAATGGAATCTTCCCGAATGCAGTTTGCACACTGTCCTGTAGTTTCGCATGGAGTTTGAATATTCTCAAAACGCTGTTTATTTGCAGGCGCAGCAAAATTTCTTGCACGATTATATGCATCTTCTACACTCTTTACAATTTTATTCATTCCGGCAATTACTAAAATATTTTTAGGTCCATAACACAAAGCTGCAACACGGTTTCCATTACCATCAATATTAAAAAGCTGCCCGTCAGAAGTAATAGCATTTGCACTCATTATATAAGTACCGCAGGAAAGAGCTTTATGCATGAGTTCAACTCGTTCTTCCGGTGATTTTGCAGTATCTCTATCAATAATGTTATAATTATTATCGATTAATGCCTGTTTTAAACCAATCTGTTCCATAGTTATTGTTCCACCCCAGGAAACAGAATCCTGTTTTGAAATAAGTTCAAGAGATTTTTTCAATGCTTCTTCTTTAGTATCAACATAATAAGCATCAAAAAAACGCTTTTTCAAGTTTTCACAAACTTTCATTCCAGATTTTTGATAAAATAATTTTAATGGATCCATAAAAAAAACTCCCAAAAGAACAATGCGTTATTGCATTTATGTGTAAAATATATCCCAAATGATAAACAATTACAACAATTAAAAATTTTATTAAAAAATTAATCTTGCTACAAATCTTTTTTTGGTATATCATTGTAAGAATATAACAGTGAGACTGTTTGCATTTTTTTGTAATGGAGAACGTCGATGTCAGA
>CAMEET010000116.1 GCA_945915085.1 uncultured Treponema sp.
GACTTGAACCCTCACGCCGAAGCACTAGATCCTAAGTCTAGCGTGTCTGCCAATTCCACCACTCTCGCAAGACTTAGCAATTCATTAGCTACGTAAAAAAATATATAGAAAAATTGATTTTTTGTCAATATGCGAAAGTCAATTTTTAGACATTGAAAGTCAATTTTTTTTGACTATATGTGACAATGGATTGTACAAAATAGTTGGATTTGTATTTTATAAAAAAAGGTAGGGGAAAACTCTTAAATTTGTAAAAAAAATCATTTTTTTCTCGCTTTTATTTCCTTTTTTTGCATGGGTTGAACTAATTATATTATAGACAACAAAAAAAAAGTGAGGTGTAAAATGAATGAACAGAATATTATGAAATTTATCTGTGAATTGATAAAATTTTATAAAACTCTTGTATTTTCGGCAAAGGAATTTGTAATTTCAAAAAGAATTATTAAAGTGACAGTGAGTCTTGGTTCCTGTTTTTCCGGGCAAAATAAAGAGGAAATGTATGCAAGTTGTATTGAAATAGAATTCTGGTTAAAAGTATTGATGACCCTAATAGATGAACATGAGTTATATGAAAAAACATGTGAATTATGTAAACAAACCCAAGAAATTATAAAATCAATGGAGGATTTATTATGAAAGAAAAATCAGATGAATTTAAAGTGACTGATTTACAAAAGTATAAAAAAAAGATGGAACGGAAGGTTATAAATCATAATTACAAAGCTGTGGTTAGAAAACATATAATAAATAGAAAACTTTATACAAACAATATTGAATTATTGTATATATTGCGTTCACGAGGAAATAGTGGTGTTTAAAAATAAAAAAAACGAATACTTAGATTGATTAATAAAACTTAAGTATTCGTTTTTTAAGAATATCAACGAAATGTACTGTATTTTACAGTATTTTATTTGGATCAAAACTTTTAGATTGTTGTGCCTTTTTCCTGATTTTTTGTTTCAACGTATTTCACAAAATCTTCAAGCTTCATAGTTTCCTGTTGTTTTCCGCTGGAGAAACGGTATCGGACGCAGACTGAATTTTCATCCTTCTCTTTCTGTCCGACAACAAGAATATATGGAGTTCTGTGTTCTTGTGAAATCTGCTTGATTTTTGCTTTCATGTTTGAATCATCAAGATATGCATTTGCACGGATATCAGACTGAATTAATGTTTCATATACATGTTTTGCATAATCATCAAATTCAGATGACACAGGCACGACTGCAACTTGTTCAAAAGCAAGCCAAGTAGGGAATGCTCCTGCAAAATTTTCAATCAAAATACCCAAGAAACGTTCTATAGAACCAAGAATAGCTCTGTGAAGCATTACTGGATGATGTTTTTGATTGTCACTTCCTATGTAAGTTGCATCAAGTCGTTCAGCAGAAGGAAGCTGGAAATCTGCCTGAATTGTTCCGCACTGCCATTCACGACCAAGACAGTCATAAAGTTTAAACTCAAGTTTTGGACCGTAGAAAGCTCCTTCTCCAGGTTGAATTTCATATTCAAGACCAGCTTCATGACATGCATCTGCCAAAGCTTTTTCTGCACGTTCCCAAGTTGCTAAATCACCGACATGATCTTCCGGCATTGTTGAAAATTTTACAACAAGGTCGTCAAAACCAAAATCATGATAAACTTTTTTCAGAAGTTTACAGAATTTTGCAACTTCTGATGCTACTTGTTCTTCTGTACAAATAATATGAGCATCGTCCTGAACAAAACCACGCACTCTCATGATTCCATGTAAAGTTCCACTTGGTTCATTTCTGACATCATGTCCAAATTCTGCAAGACGTAATGGTAAATCTTTATATGAACGCTGTCTGCTTTTAAAAATTTCAAGAGCACCAGGGCAGTTCATAGGTTTAATTGCAAAAAGACGTTTTTCAGATTCTGTGATAAACATGTTTTTTTGATAATGTCCCCAGTGACCTGAACGTTCCCATAAACTTCTTGGCATGATTGCAGGTGTATTAACTTCAAGATAGCCGTCACGACGAACCATTTGACGCATATAATCCTGAATTGTTGTGTAAATTGTCCATCCGTTTGGGTGCCAGAAAATCTGACCAGGATCTTCTGGATCTAAATGGAACAAATCCATTTCAGTTCCAAGTTTTCTGTGGTCACGTTTTTCAGCTTCCTCAATCATTTTTAAGTAATCTTTTAAATCATTTGGTTTTGCAAAGCACAAAGCATAAACTCGTGTAAGCATAGGGCGGTTTGAGTCACCTCTCCAATATGCTCCGGCAATTTTATCAAGTTTAAAACTTTGAGCATTGATTTCCTTTGTGTTTGATACATGAGGACCACGGCATAAATCAATATAGCCATCCTGTTCATAAGTTGTGATGACAGCATCATCTGGTAAATCATTAATCAATTCAATTTTATACTGCTGGTCAGCGAAAATCTTTAAAGCTTCTTCTTTTGAAACTTCTTTTCGCACAAACTCATGATTTCCAGCAATGATTTTTCTCATTTCTTTTTCGACAGCAGCAAAATCTGTTTCGGTTAATTTGGTGTCGGTAGGAAAGTCAAAATCGTAATAAAATCCGTTATCAATAGCTGGTCCAATAGCAATTTTTGTTCCAGGAAACAAATGTAAAATTGCTTCGGCCATAACGTGAGCACAACTGTGCCTGATTGTTTGTAATTTTTCATCAACAGCCATAATCAACCTCTTCGCGGAAAATTCCGCCCAATTATTTTTTATAATTTCAAAAAGAAATTATTCCTTAAATAAAAAGAGTTTCAAAGAAACTCAAAAATATTCAAATGGTGCAATTTCCACCATAATGAATATAAATATTATATCTTAACAAACAAGATATAATTTTGCTATTATATTACTTTTTTTATACAATATCTAGTGTTTTTTTATGGAAATGACTTACAAAAGCAACTGAAAAATAATATACTGTTTTGTATGATTAAAGCAGAAATAAAAGATTTAGATTTAATTAAACATTTGGATTCTCTTGAAGAAGATAAACTTTCAATTTTTACATTGGCTGAAGGTCGTGTCCGCGGAGCTCTATTTCATGGAACGAGATTTGTAAATCAGATGCGTGCTCAACATAATCTTGGAATTTTAGAAACATATATTTTGGCTCATGCAAGTTTGTGTGGAGCTTTAACTATTCCAATGATGAAGGATATGGAAAATACTGCCATCAAGTATGAGGGAACAGGCAGTGCAGAAGGTTATTATGTTGAAGCAAGTTCTACCGGATGGGTGCGAAGTTATTTGTTTAATGAACATATACATTTGGATAAACCTCTTGAAAATTGGGATTTAAAACCATTTTTAGGAATTGGAAATCTGACTTTTTCTAGAAAACATAAAGATGATAAATTTCCTCAATCGTCAACTGTCGATGTTGAAAGCAGTAATATTTCAAAAGATTTTGCCACATATTTTGCAAAGTCTGAACAGATTAATACGGCTTTTAATTCCAGTGTTCAGTTTGATAAACAGGGACGAGTAACAGGTGCTGGTGCAATGTATATTCAAATTATGCCAAAAACCGGTGGAACTGCAAAATTTGGTTCTCAGATTGACAGTCATCAGCAAGAAACAGAAGATGATGAAAAACTTCTTCAAAAAGTTGAAAATGCTTTTAAAGCATGTCCAAGTCTTGGTCAATTATTCAGCGAAAAACAGGTAGACAGTGAAGATATTATTATAGGTCTTTTTAGAGAATTTGGTCCAATCATTACATTAAAGCGTGATATAAAATATGATTGTCCTTGTGATGATCAATTATTTTTAAACTATCTGAGAAGTTTTCCAAAAGACCAAATTGATGATATAAAAAAGAATGGACCTGATCCCCTAGAAATCACATGCCATAATTGTGGAAGCGTTTATAAAATACCTGTAAATAAAATATAAAATTATAAAAAAAAACTGCCATTTTTAAAATGACAGTTTTTTTTTATAAAATAGTTTTGGAGGTGGGGGGAATTGAACCCCCGTCCGAAAAAGTAAACCAGTTACATCTACAAGTTTAGTTATGCGAGGTAGTTTTCGTCTGTCGGTAGCAGCATAACAAGCGTCGCCAGCTTATTCTGATAAAAAGTCCCGACATTATACCAGACACTAATGTCAGCAAGTCCCTATGGGTGGAAGAATATCATCTAACGAGGGACAAGGTCAGATGATTTCTTGCACAAGTGCTTACGCAGCGAGTGCTTCTGCTTCGAAGTAAGCTTCTTCAGCTTCTTCTTCTTTTCTTGCGAAAATTGCAGTTATTTTTTTGTCAGTTTAAAGAACCTTCACTCTTACTTGCAGTAAAAGATTTCTCAATTCCGTCGAAACCGGTGCACCCCCTAGATATTATTCACCGTCGTGATTTACATTATGAAATTTCTGCTGATATTTTTTAAGCATAGCAACAGCATTTCTTTTTCCATTATAAACAAATCCGCCATTCCAGTATTCCAATGCAGCAAACAAAGCATTACCACCATCCTGGCTATCAGATTCTTTTGTTCGGAATGAAACGTAATCTGCCAATTGCATAAAATCATTGTTATGCAGACATTCCAAACGTTTTCTGTTGAATTCATTCCATTTTTCCAAATCCTGGAAACCTTCACCTTCATCCTGAACAATAATGTGTGCATGTGTTGGACTGAAAGAATACCATACTGTTACTTTTTTGTTAATATCACAGTGGTTTCCATGTTTTACAGCATTTTTAATAACTTCACTAATCTGCTGTTCAAGAAGATTTAATTCTTTAATTTCTGTTGGAGCTGACTGTACAATAAGCAAAGTAAAATATCTAATCTGTCTAAAATCAGAAGGGAATTCCTTCTTGAGCATATTTGTTTTATCGAACAATGGGTCGTTTTCATCTGATCTAAGTTCTTTAAATTCCTGTAACATTATATTTCCTCCTGAAAATTACACTTTACTCTTTTACCATTAATAATGCTTCTTCAATACTATTTGCAATAGGAAAATATCCCATAAGCTTTGTAAGTTCAATAACTTTTTTTACAGAGCCATGAATATTTGCAATAGCAAGATTTAAATTCATCTTTTTGATTGTAGAACAAATATAAATTAAAGCACCAATTCCAGACGAGTCAATGTAATCAACTTGTTCAAGATTAATAACGAAATTCTTTACGTTTTTTTCAAGCATTTTCATAACAAGCTCTTTGAGTTTGTATGAATTGTAAAGATCCATTTCTCCTGTTACATCAATGATATAAACATCACCGTTTTTTCGTATTTTAAGTTCCATAAAGAAGCTCCTTACCTATTGAATTTTTACAACCAAAACACTTTGGTCATCGTATTGCTGGGCAATACCAACATATTTTTTTAAATCATCTTTAATGCGGTTTGTTATTTCTTTTGCATTTAAAGTAGAATTCTTTGCAATCACTTTTTTAAGATTTTCAGAAGAATATTGTACACCATTTTCATTCAAAGATTCAAGCAATCCATCGGTACAAGTAATAATAATATCGCCAGAATTCATGTTTAATTTGAAATCTTTGAAAACAGTTTCTTTTGTAACACCCATTGGTTCTGTTGGAGTTGAAATCTGAGTTATTTCTTTTGTGGATGCAGTGTACAGATAAACAGGATTAATTCCACATGTTGCTATTTCAGCTGTTTTTGTTGTTGCATCATAGTTTATCAATGCGATACTTGCAAAATGATCTATTTTTGAAGTATCAAGACAGATACCTCTGTTTGCCCATGACAAAATAGTAGCTGCAGATTGAGCTGTGTTGACTGCAAGACGAAGAATTGCACGAATCATAATCATAACGATTAATGAATTCATTCCTTTTCCTGCAATATCAGCCATGACAAAAGAAACTCTGTCACGTCGGGAAACAATCATATCATAAAAATCACCGCAGACATTTTCTGCAGGATTTGAAAAACATCCGATTTGAATGCCTGGAATGACTGGAAGTTTTGCTGGAAGTAAATCTTTTTGATACTTTGAAGCAATGCTTCCACCCTTATTTAATTCTGTGTGTTCTGCGTAATCAAGGAAACTGTAAAGTGGTTTCATTGCTGTTGATACTGCATCCGCAAGAATGATGGCAGTTTCAAAATCTTCCTGAGAAAATTTTTCTTTATCAGGATTTCTGGAAAGTGCAATCACACCGATTGTTTCGTCAACCTGTTTGATTGGCGCAAAAATATAACTTCCACAGCGGAGGAAATCTTCTGGTCCATTCTGATAAATTCTAGGATCTTTAATTGAATCTGAAATTAAAGCTGGTTCTCCACTTGTGAAAATTTCTCCAAAAATATTGTCCTGCATTTGAAATTGTGCAAAACGAAGGTTTGTTTCAACTCGGATTGGTTTATGTGGTAAATCTTCAGGCAATTTATATGGAGGAGGGAAAGAACCTTTGAATGATTTAACTGCCAGAGTATTATCATAATCATCAGGAACAAGAATGACACAACCATCAGCATTTATTCGCTGTGTTAATAAATCATTACAATATTCCAAAAACTTTTCCATACTATTGTCACTTGAAAAGAATGTGGACATTTTTGAAATAATATCTTTGCTTGTGTCAATGATACGTTTATTTTTTTCTTCAATTTGAGCAATTACAGCTTTGCTGACCATGTCATTATCTCTGGATGCGGCAGTTTCAGCGGCTTTTCTGGCTGCTTTTTTTGCTTCACGTTTTTTTGGATTATCAAATGCCTTGAAAACAAGGTAG
>CAMEET010000117.1 GCA_945915085.1 uncultured Treponema sp.
TATTTTTTCCGACTGACTTCCCCAAAATCCCTATTGAGTCAGTCGTTTTTTTTGTGATAATCTTCTTCGAAATAAGATTAGTTCGTGCCGAGCGGACAATATAAATGTTTTTTTTTGCGAAAGAAACAAATGGAAAAAGCGGTGTCGCTGTTGCGGTATTTTTTTACTGGAGGAGTCATGATTACTGTAAATGAAATATTAAATTTAACATTATTCAAGAAATTTCAGATTCTGACTGGAAAACAATATCTTTCTAATACGGTAACTACTGCGGTAATTCTTGAATATGAAAGTAGCCGCATTCAGTATGCAGGATATTGTTACGGATATTTTGTGCTTGTTTCTTATTTTTTTGCATCAACAAATCCAGATTTGGTACACGGCACGCTTCGAAATCTTATTCAAAAGCATGTATCTGGCATTGCATTAAAAATTTTGCCGGAAGAAAATCTGCCGGAAGACATTGTAAAACTCGCAGAAGAAAATCACGTGCCGATTTTGACATTTTATGATGAATTTATGGAAGATTTGATTATCAATATAAATGAATCAATGAAAACTCGAGCACAATATGTTATTCATGAAGAAAAACTGAATACAATCCTGAATGAAAAAAAGGATTTTGATGAAGTACATAGAATTGCGCTGGAAATAAATCCTGATTTTAAGAAAAAAGTGATTTGTGCCAGTCTGATTTCCAAAGAATTGGCAACAAATCTTCAGGTGCATACATATTTTGACAGTTTGATGTATCATCGTTCAAGACTGGATGTTTCAAATCACTGGACATTTGTAAAATCAGGTTACAATGTTGTCCTTATTTGTTCATTTGATGATGATGAGATAAAAGATTTACACGCGTTGTCTTACATAAAAAGTATAATGACTCAAAATGGATTTTTACCAGGAGCTTTTTTCATCGGTTACACTGCAGACCCTGTGGAATTGGGAAATCTGAGGGAATCTCTTACAAAAGCACAGATTGCAGGATTAGTCTGCAAATTTCAAAATCTGGAAACTCTTTCTTATAAATATGTGGGCATTTATAAATATATAATTTCGCTTGTTCATGATGAAATTCTGTGTAATGAAATAAAAGAAAAAATTGCAATTCTGGAAGATTATGATGCAAAACATGAAGCAAACCTTATCAGGACATTGGTTTCATATGTAAACAATAATGGAGATTTTGCAGCAACTTCTGAAGAATGTTATCAGCACACGAATACAATTCGTTACCGAATAAAAAAAGCAGAACAGCTTCTTGATTTGGAAGAAAGCACAGCTGATCAGGAAATCTCGATAATTATCCGCTGCTACCATTTGATAAAAAACGGTTTAGAGTAAAGAACGCAAAAAAAAACACAGTTCGCCAGTTGACTGTGGCAGCGTAGCTGCGTGGTGCAGGGTTTTAAGCTGCACGGCGTACCAGAGCTGGAGCTGGCGTGCGTTAGCACGAGTCCGTTAGGACTGGAGCGATAGCGGAACAGCGCAAGGTCTGTTGGAAAACTGCACTTTGCTGAAAAAAAGGGTACGACCTTGCTTTACACGAAAGTATATCACTTATTTTGTTTTTCGGTGATGTTACATTGTCCGGAGCAACTGCAGCAGCATGAGCAGCAGCCTGTTTTGTTTTTTTTGGCATTTACTCGTTTTTTGCAAATTGATTTTACTGCTAGTGTCACTATTAAAAAAAGGAGAACGGAAACTATTATTGTACCCATATTAACCTCTCTTATTTTTATTCAGGAGTTAATACAACCCCTGAAAACGAGCGAGTCAAGGCCTTGAGCGAAGCGTGCCTTGACCGGTCGTATTTTTTCTAAAAATCATATAAATCAATGCGGCGGTTATAACAAATCCGATTATTATTTCAAAAATATCACTAATTCCATTTGCTTGTCCAGTGAATAATTTTCCCATTTGATTTACGATGAATGAAATTATGTATGCGAATCCACATTCATAGCCGATTGCAAACCAGAACCATTTTTTACTGTTCATTTCCCGTTTGATTGCTCCCATTGCGGCAAAACAAGGAGCACAAAGAAGGTTGAAAATGAGGAATGACATTCCTGTTACGCTGGTAAATATTTGTGCCATATTTGCGTAGGCCTGTGAACCTCCGTAAAGGATTCCCATTGTTCCAACTATATTTTCTTTTGCAACAAGTCCTGTGATTGTGGCTACTGTTGCCTGCCAGTTTCCGAATCCAAGCGGTTGGAAAATCCAGCAGATTGCACGTCCTATGTATGCAAGAACTGAGCAATCCATTTGATTTTCATCTATCATTCCGAATGTTCCGTCAATCCAACCGAAGTATGATAAAAACCAGATTACGATTGTGGAAAGAAGGATGATTGTTCCGGCTTTTTTGATGAATGACCAGCCGCGTTCCCACATGGAGCGCAAAAGGTTTCCGATTGTCGGAAGATGGTATGCTGGAAGTTCCATTACAAATGGGGACACATCTCCTGAGAACATTTTTGTTTTTTTGAGCATGATTCCTGAAATCAAAATGGATGCTATTCCAATGAAATAGGCACTTGTTGCAATCCATGCTGAACCGCCGAAAATCGCGCCTGCAATCATTGCGATAAATGGTGTTTTTGCTCCGCAGGGGATAAATGTTGTTGTCATGATTGTCATTCTGCGGTCACGTTCACTTTCGATTGTTCGGCTTGCCATGATTCCTGGTATTCCGCAACCAGTTCCCACCAGCATTGGTATGAATGATTTTCCAGATAATCCAAATCTTCTGAAAACGCGGTCCATAATAAATGCGATTCGGGCCATGTATCCACAGGCTTCTAAGAATGCAAGAAGAAGGAAAAGTACAAGCATTTGTGGGACAAATCCTAAAACGGCTCCGACTCCTGCGACAATTCCATCAAGAATTAATCCTTTCAGCCAGTCTGCGCAGTTAATTTTGTCTAATCCTGATTCAATTATTGATGGAATGCCTGGAATCCAGATTCCAAAAAGATGAAATCCATCTCCAAATAATCCGTCATTTGCCCAATCTGTTGCTGCAGCTCCAACTGTGACCATTGCAATGTAATAAACTGCCCACATTATCACTGCGAATATTGGAAGGGCTAAAAATCTGTTTGTAACAATGCGGTCTATTTTATCTGATGTTGTAAGCGCACTTGATTTATTCTTTTTTGTAACGCACGACTTGATGATTGATTCGATGTATTTATATCTTTCACTGATGATTATGGATTCTGAATCGTCATCCATTTCTTTTTCACATTTTTGAATATCATCTTCAATATGTGAAAGTGTTTCTGCGGAAATTTGGATTCCTTCAGTTTTTGCAAGCTGTTCAGTGATTTTGGAATCTCGTTCAAAAAGTTTTACAGAATACCAGCGTTGTTTTTCTTCTGGGAGATTATGTAGAACTGCTTCTTCTATATGAGCGAGAGTATGTTCGATGCAGGAATCAAATCTGTGCTGATATTTCATCTGTTTTTTTTCCAGATGCAGTATCGACTGCCGCCTGAGCAACTTCTTTGAAGCCTTTGTTTTTTAATGCTGATATTTCATATACCTGACAACCGATAATCTGTGCCAATTCTGAAAGATGAATTTTGTTTCCTTTTTTTTGAACAACATCCATCATGTTCACTGCGATAATCATTGGAATTCCAAGTTCTGCAATTTGTGTTGTAAGATATAAATTTCTTTCAAGGTTTGTTCCGTCTATGATATTAATGATTGCATTGGGGCGTTCGTTCACAAGATAATTTCTTGAAATTACCTCTTCCATGGTATTTGGTGAAAGTGAATAGATGCCCGGTAAATCTATAATATCTGCATCTTTGTATCCTTTTAATTTTCCTTCCTTAAAATCATAAACTTTCGAAAGTTGATACTTTCTTCAAGTTTTTGATTTTAGGGAAGAAATTTTTTATAATCCACAGTTGAAATCTAGGACTTTTGGTTGATTTTTGATATGTTTGCCTATGATTTTTTCCATCCAGATCATGTCGAACCATTTGTCGAATTTGTAACCGCATTTGTGAAATGTTCCGACAAGTTTGTAACCCATTTTCTGATGAAATCTGTAGCTGTCATTTGTGAGATATTCGTTTTCTTCTTCAGCAAAAGCAATGCAGGCATTTACGTTCAAAATATTTTGTTTTTGCAAAAGTTGTTCTAGTTTTTTCAATAAAAGTTTTCCGACTCCACAATGGCGGAAATCTTTGTCTACATAAATTGAAGTTTCAACAGACCAATCATAAGCGGCTCTTGTTTTGAAAGCACCAGCATACGCATATCCAATTATTTTTTTTTGATTATTCTGATTGATTTCGGCTACAATGTAGGGATATTTTTTTAGTGTATTTTCTATTCTTTCTGAAAAATCTTGTAATGAAGGGACATCCCATTCAAACGAAATTGCTGTATTTTTGACATAGTAAGAATAAATTTTCAGAATTTCATCTGCATCTTCAATTTTTGCAATACGAAGTGTAATTTCATTTGTTTCTATTTTCTGTTTTTGCATAATTCGCTCCATTCTACAGGTTCTGGGATTTCAAATTTCATTTTTTCTCCAGTTTGAGGATGATAAAACTCAAGTGTTCGGGCATGTAGACAAAGTCTGGAAAATGGATTTGTTTTTGCGCGATGTTCGATATCGCCGGCGAGTGGAAAACCGTGCGCTGAAAGATGTGCTCGTATTTGATTTTTTTTTCCAGTTTCGAGTTCCAGTTCAAAAAGTGCAAATTTTTCATTTTTTTCGATAAGATGATAATGAGTTTTTGCTTCCACTGTTTTAAAAGCTCTGCCGTTTTTTGCTTTATCATTGTTTTTTGGAACAAAACCTATGTGATGAGCATTTTTCGCAAGTTCATCGCAAATAATTCCTCGGTGATTTGAAAGAATTTCTGCATCTGCATTTTTCGAGATTTCTGAAATGCACCGATAAAGACGTTCTGTAACTATTTTCTGCCAGTTGTTCATCATTTTTTGTTGTATCGGTCTGGAAAGTGCAAACATCATTACTCCACTTGTATCACGGTCGAGTCTGTGAACTGCAAATGGGTGATGCTTTGAATTTACAAGCCCTTTTTTCCGCATCATTTCTTCCAAAATGTTTATTGCTGTTTTTTGACTGCATCCTGAATACGGCACGCTTAGAAGGCCTTCTGGTTTATTGATTACAACAATCCACTGATCTTGATATAATATTTCAAGATTTGATGTGTGAATGCGTTTTTGATTTTTGTTTGTCATGAGAGGTTAAAATCCTCCTTCTTTTTGAGTCCTTCGCTGTTTTGGGGTAATTCCTCTTATCTTTTTGTAAGTGCGGATAAAATGACTTGCATCTGTAAAACCAGTTTCCTGACTGATGTAATCTAAAGTTTTATCTGTATATAAAAGAAGTGTATCTGCTTTGCAAATCCTGATAAATTCGATGTATTCTTTGCAGGTTCTGCCATATTGATTTTTAAATTGTTTTGCAAAATTTGAGTAACACATTCCACATTTTGATGCCAGTTCTTCAATGTTGATATTTTCTGATGAATGAGAATCAATATATTCTAGAACTGAAAAATCTTTTGAACTGAACTGATCAAATGTTGATTTTGTGTTGAATCTAAAACCATGTTTCAGCCAAATTCGAAAAACCGTTGTGATAATCAAACTGATTGTGGACGCAACTTTTATATCATAACCGAATTCTTTATGATTAACTTCCCAGATGCAGTTTTCAAAAAAGAGTTTTACGGCATCATATTTTAAATCATCTGCAAGAAGAAGATTTGACGGAGGATTATTCTGGTTGTCAGAGTTTAGAAGTTTTGGGAGCTTTGGAGAACCTGGTGTCGTATTTGATAAAATCATATCATCAAATTTGATTGCGTAAAAATATGTGGGCTGGGTGGCAGCTTCTTTTACTGGATAATCCAAAAATGAATGAATTTGTTTTGGGTGAAAAATAATTAAATCACCGGGATTCATTGTGTATTGTCGGCCGTCAACTTCTGCATAAAGAGAGCCGCTTACAAGATAAATCATTTCTGTAAAATAGTGCCAGTGAGGTTTTACAGTTTTCCAATTGCCGGTAAATGCTTGAAATGGGGCGTTCAGGCTGTCACTATATTCAAAAAGTTCATCCATATTTTAATACCTTTTTCTCAAAAAAAACTTATCCCGTGTATCGGTTGATGTTTATAGAGTTTTGTACAATTTTTGTTTGCTTTTTTTATACCACATAAACAAAAGTAATGCTAGACTTAAAATAAAACAGGGACAGACCTTGATTTTAAACAAAACATTCCCTGAGTTTTTCAGCGAAGCGTTAAGAAAAACTCGCAGCACGTGCAAACTAAAACGTTCGTTGGAATGCAAACTTTCAGCACGTGCAGGGACAGACCTTGAATTTGTGATTACTTATTAATAAAGAATAGGTTCAATTTCGAGTATTTGATTTACAAACCGTGGCAAGGATTGTAAGGGCTGGCGAAGCCAGTTCCGAAGCGTAGCGAAGGAATGGAGCGATAGCGTAACCCTGAAAAGCCTGTTTTTTGCGAAGCAAAAAGCCACCCTAAAAAAAAAATTC
>CAMEET010000118.1 GCA_945915085.1 uncultured Treponema sp.
GATAATTTTCTTTCTACTATAGTATAACTATATTATAACACATTTTGGATTTTTTCTCTATAAAACAGGAGATAACGAAGAGGGTTTCAGCAAATCCAAAATCTGTACATGAAAAAAGGGACAGACCTTGATTGCAAAATGTTTTTTATAAACATATCTCCAAATGAATGACAATAATTTTGAAACAGTATATAATCAAATTTAATCTAGAGTTTCCTACGAAACTCTTTTATTTTACTGTCCGCTTGGTGCGGACAAATCATAAACTTTCGAAAATTGATACTTTCTTCAATTTTATAATTTTAGGGAACAAAGTTATGGAAAAACGTTTATTTGAATCTTTTAAAGACTGTTTTAGACTTGGAGCTGCAGTTGGCGGCATTTTATATGATTACGAAGGAGCCGTAAAAAGGCACGAAAAGTTTTTGGAATTTATTAAAACTCATCCAAAACCAGAGGGAATGCCTGATTTTAAAATACCTCCGCTTCCAAAAGGTCCTTTCATCGAATCTGAAATTCTTGCAAAGCATTTTAACCTTGTTGTGGCAGAAAATGACACAAAAATGTGCAATGTTTTTCCTAAGCCAAATGAATATGATTTTTCATCTGCTGATAAATTTATTGAAATGGCACACAAAAATAATCAGGCTGTAAGATGGCATACTCTGGTTTGGCATAATCAGTCGCCAAAATGGATTTTTGAGGATGAAAAGGGAAATAAGGTTTCTAAAGAACTGCTAGAAAACCGCCTAAAAGACTACATTTTTACAGTCGGTAATCGTTATGCAAAAGATGTTTGTTCAGTTGATGTTGTAAACGAATGTATTTCTGATAAGAACTTTGTTTTGCGTGATGGAAATGACCATTCAAAATGGTTCGACATTATGGGACCAGAATATGTTGATAAAGCTTTTTTCTGGGCAAAGCAGGCTTTTCCGAATTCCAGCCTTGTTATCAATGATTATAATCTTGAAACTATGCCTCCAAAACGCGAAGGTATGTACAACCTTGTAAAAGGAATGCTCGGAAGAGGTGTTCCAGTTGATACAGTTGGATTGCAGATGCACATAAACTTGGAAAATCCTCCTGTGAGTGAAATTGAAAAAACAATAGAACTTTTTGGAAGTCTTGGACTCAAAGTGATTGTGACAGAAATGGATGTTTCAGTTTATAAAGATTTTCAGCCAGGCAAAGAAAGTGAACCTCGAAAAGAGTATACTCCAGAAGTTTTACAAGCACAGGCAGAACGTTACAGGCAGATTTTTGACTGTTTCAAAAAAGAAGCCGACAAAGGCATTTTGCAGGATGTCGTTCTGTGGGGCATAACAGACAGATTCAGTTGGAAAAATGATTTCCCCGTTCCAGGCCGCACTGATGCGCCGTTACTTTTTGATGTAAATGGCAAGCCTAAACCAGCGTTCTACGAAATCTGCAGATAATTTTTTAATCAAATTATGTGGGTGTGTTTTTCAATGGAATTTCATGGTTCGTTTCAAACAGGGAAAAACTAGGGACCTTAATACAATGACCGATTTTACTTCAAAACACGACATTTTTACATATTTAATTCATCTGGGATATTTAGTTTACGACAAAAACGAAAAGACCTGCCGCATTCCTAACGGTGAAATCAGGCAGGAGTGGGAAAATGCTGTAGAAGACTGCAACGAATACAAAACTACAAACCAGATTATAAAACATTCAAAGGAACTTTTGCAGGCAACTCTGGAAGGAGATGAAGAAGCGGTAGCAGAAGCTTTGGATTTATCCCACATTCACGCAACTTCCAACAGAAGTTACAACAGCGAAGATGGGCTTCAGTGTGCAATTTATCTTTCCTACATTTACGCCTTGAACAAATACACAATCGTTAAGGAAATGACTGCAGGGAAAGATTTTGCCGATGTAACTTTTATTCCTTATGTGGAAGGAGTTCCTGCAATAATAATCGAGTTAAAGCGCAATGGAGATGAAAGGTATGCACTGAAGCAGATTAAAGAAAAAAAATATTTTGCCTCTCTGGAGCATTACACAGGCGACCTTTTGTTTGTGGGCATAAACTACGATGAAAAAACAAAAAAACATGTGTGCAAAATGGAAAAGTTTGTAAAAGATTAATTTTTTACATTTTATTTTCATTTTCGCTTGACTAAATTTTTCTTTTTGTTTAAATTTGCAACTATGTTGCAAAAGTCATATCACACAAAAACTACAGACTTAATTTCTCAGTTTATTCACGAAAAACAGGAAACAGGTTTTACTGCAGGAGAACTTGCAGATTTTTTACGCGAAAACAATGTGAATGTAAATAAAACAACAGTGTACAGAAATCTCGACAAAATGACTGATAAAGGGGAGTTGATTAAACACAAATCAATGGTTTCTGATGGTTTTATTTATCAATCAAATGACGAAGAAAAGCATTGCGCTGAACACATTCATTTTCAATGCTGTAAGTGCGGTTCAGTTTTACATTTGAGTGATGAAAAAACTTCAGAATATCTGAAAAGTATTTCGGCTTCATTAGGATTGGAAATTGATTTGGGACTTTCAGCCTTGAACGGTCTTTGTTCTAAATGCAGAGGAAAAAATGAAAAATAAAGTAAAAAAAGTAATCAGTGCAATTTTGATTTTGCTCTGCTTTTTGACAGCTCTTCCGGCTGGTATTACACAATCAAAAAAATCTTCCAAAAAATTAAATGGAAGAGCAGAAAAAAAATCAGAAGTATTTCAGATTGTATGTACTTCATTTCCACAATATGATTGGGTGATAAATATTCTCGGAAATGAAAAAAGTGCAGATAAAAAATTTGAAGTAACACTTTTGCAGAATAATGGCACAGATATGCACAGTTTTCAGCCATCCGTAAAAGATATTGCAAAAATTTCGACTTGTTCGCTTTTTATTTATGTTGGCGGTGAAAGCGACTTGTGGGTAGAAAAAGTGCTGAAAAATGCAGCAAATAAAAAAATGATTTGCATGAATCTTTTGGAATTGCTCGGTGAAAAAGCAAAGCAGGAAGAAATTGTGGAAGGAATGCAGATTGATGAAAATGAGGAACATACCACTGAACACAATCATGCAGCGCATCATCACGAACACGAAGATGCTGATGAAATTGAATACGATGAACATGTCTGGCTTTCATTGAAAAATACTGCATATTATATAGAAGAAATCTGCAGAAATATTTGCCTTCTGGATAGTGAAAACAGTGATGCTTATAAAAAGAATGCAGCTTCTTATCAGGAAAAGATTCTTGCACTCGACAACAGTTTTTCTGACATGGTAAAAAATGCGGAACGTCCAACAATATTGGTTGCTGACCGTTTTCCATTCAGATATTTTGCTGATGATTATGGATTGCAATATTTTGCAGCATTTGCTGGCTGCAGTGCAGAATCTGAAGCAAGTTTTGAAACTATCACATTTCTTGCAAAAAAAACAGATGAGTTTTCGCTTCCCTGCGTTCTGATTTTGGAAAATTCTGATGGAAAAATTGCAAAAACAGTGATTTCATCTACAAAAAACAAAAATCAACAGATTTTACGGCTGGATTCGCTTCAGTCAGTTACGAAAAATGAAATTCAAAGTGGAAAAAGTTATTTGAATGTTATGAAAAAAAATTTTGAAGTGCTTCAAAAAGCATTAAACTAAAAAAAATCAAAATGGGTAAAAAATGTCACTTTTTGAATGTAAAAATCTTTGTTTAGGATATGCCTCGACGTTGATTCAGGAAAATCTGAATTTTCAGGTAGAAAAAGGGGATTATGTTTTTATTCTCGGTGAAAACGGCAGTGGAAAATCTACATTGCTTAAAACAATTCTTGGATTTTTGAAACCTTATGATGGAAAAATAATTTACGGCAAAGACTGGCGAAAAAATGAAATTGGTTATTTACCGCAGGCTTCTGAAATTCAAAAAACTTTTCCTGCAACTGTTTGGGAAATTGTTCTTTCGGGTTGTCAGTCAGATTTGGGAATTCTTCCTTTTTATAAAAAGAAGCATTTTGCAAAAGCGGAAGGAAATCTCAAAAAACTTGAAATTTTTGATTATAAAAACAGAAGTTTCAAGGAACTTTCGGGTGGGCAGCAGCAACGAGTTTTGTTTGCAAGAGCTCTCTGTGCTGCAAAATCTGTACTTGTGCTTGATGAACCTGCAAAAGGTTTTGATTCGTCAGCAACAAAAAAAATGTACGAAATTTCGGAAGATTTGCATAAAAATGGAATGACGATAATAACAATCAGTCATGATTTACAGGCTGCCCAAAAATATGCAACAAAAATACTGACACTTCAAAAAAGACAGATGTAAAGTGGAAAGTGAGTTGTGAATTTATTTGTGGGAGGTGTGATAAAAATTACATCCGTGTAATTTTTATCACTCAAGTTTATTTCGTGCGTTGCACTTCATAAACTTGGATTTTGCGCCTCCTGCGCAATCGCTAACGCGAAGTTTTTATGGAGAACTAAATGGATTTTGCAGGGATTTTTGATACGATAAAAACATATTTTTCTTTTTCTTTTGTGGTGTATGCGTTTGTTGCTGGAATTATGATTTCACTTTCGTCTTCGCTTTTGGGAGTCACCCTTGTTTTAAAACGATTTTCGTACATCGGAGACGGACTTTCACACACAGCTTTTGGGGCGATGGCAATTGCTTCTGTTTTGAAAATGACGAACGCGACAGTATTTGTTCTTCCCATCACAATGATTTGCGCAATCTTGATTTTATGTGCAAAAGAAAGTTCCAAAATAAAAGGTGATGCAAGTGTGGCAATGATTTCTGTGGGCTCACTTGCAGTTGGATATTTTCTGATGAATATTTTTTCGCCATCCACAAATCTTTCTGGTGATGTTTGCAGTACACTTTTCGGTTCCACTTTGATTTTGACACTCACAAAAACCGACATGATTCTTTCAGTTGTCATTTCTGCCTTGGTTATCATCTTTTTTATAATTTTTTACAACAGAATTTTTGCAATAACATTTGATGAAAATTTTTCTTTTGCGTGTGGAACAAATACAAAGCTTGTAAACATTATTTTGGCAAGCGTGATTGCCGTAATAATCGTGCTGGCGATGAATCTTGTAGGCACACTTTTGATTTCAGCATTGATAATTTTTCCTGCCGTTTCATCAATGCTCGTCTGCAAAAGTTTCAAAAAAGTAACCATTTTTGCCTGCGTTATTTCCGTTTTTAGTGCAGTCACTGGAATTTTAGCAGCAATAATCTGGAGCACACCAGTAGGTCCAACCATTGTGATAGCAGATATTCTGTGTTTTACACTCTGCAAAATATTTGAAAGAAAGTGCTGATGATTTTAAGATGATGTTAGGTATGACCACTTTTTTTATGTTGACGGTCAATCACATTTTTTTTATAATTTTTAGTTATGAAAGGATCGAATGTTGTTTTAATAAAGTTTTTATTTCTTTTTATATTTTTTTTGATGTATCCTAGTAAAATATTTGCAGAAACATATTCATTTAAAAAAGCAATATCTGTATCTGTTGAATCAATCAGTAAAAAAATCAATGGAAAAGTAGATGTTCTTGGATTTGCAGATATTAACTCTGAATATGATAAATTAAGTGATTTTTTATACAGTGAGTTTTTATATGCTTTTTCTGAAGAATTAAATGACACTTTAATTGCTGAACGTGATGAAAACGTTTTGAACTTGATAGAAAATGAAATTGATTATCAACATTCCGGATGTGTAATCTTATAATGTTTCTGATTCTTTTTGGAGATCTGCATGATTTTGTTTCGGAAAGCAAATGTTTGTGATATTGATGAAATTTCTGTTTTTGTGGATGAGGCAAAAAGTGTTATGGAAAAACAGGGGATTTTTCAGTGGGATGAGATTTATCCTTTAAAAGAAGATTTTGCTGATGATGAAACGAACGGACAGCTTTATGTTGGTGAAATGGATGGAAAAATTGCTGTTTGTTTTACCTTGAACAAAGTGCAGTTTGATGAATATTTTGCTGCTGACTGGGAAAACAAAGGTGACGATTTTATTGTAATTCACAGGCTTTGTGTAAATCCTGAATTTCAGGGAAAAGGTGTGGGCACCAGTGCATGTTTGTATATAGAAAAAATTGCGTTGAAAAATGGAAATTCTTCCATCAAGCTGGATGCATTTACGCAGAATCCGATTGCACTTTCTATGTATGAAAAACTTGGATACAAAGTGAAAGGTTATGCTGACTGGAGAAAGGGAAAATTTGTACTGATGGAAAAGGTTTTAAAAAAATTGTAAAGTTGATAGGGGAGGCTGCAGGGTTTAGTTCTGGGGTAGCGATGTGAAGTGCGCGAAGCGGCCACCACAACGGAGCGAAACGCAGTGAAGCGTAGCGAGGAGGCTGGAGCGATAGCGGAACACGGAACGTAGCGACGGCCGAAGGCCGGCCCCCCCCCTGATAATTATTTGTTTATTGTAACTATTCAACACCAAAAAAACATAACAAGTACTTTTAACTTTTCTAACAAAGTGATATAATTCTCCCATGGTGGGGAAAATGACAGATTCAGAAATCAT
>CAMEET010000119.1 GCA_945915085.1 uncultured Treponema sp.
CGGGTATACTATCCCAAATCGAATAAGATAATTCAATAACATTAATATACGAGAGGGACACACCTAAGTTGTTAAAACAGGGACAGAACTTGGTTTAAACTGCTGCATGAATGAGTTTTTAGCGGAGCGTTAAAAAAACTCACGGCTCGTGCAAACAAACCTTGCAAGGGTGTCTGCTTTTTCAACACGAGCCAGGGACAGACCTTGATTTTACGGCTTAACAAAAAATTCAAAAAGTTATAAAATGCCTTTTTATGAATGACCTTCTTTTTTCGCTCAACGCTGTTTTTCCTATAATTCTTGTTGCGGCTTTCGGATTTATTGCACGCAAAACTGGTGTAATCGATGAACATTTTGTCAAAGTTGGAAATAAATTCTGTTTTAAGTACGGCTTTTTTGCAATGATGTTCGTTAACATCTATAAAATAGAAAATCTTGGCGAAATTCGATGGAATGTTGTTCTTTTTGCTGTACTTGTTGTTCTGGTTTTATTTGTAATCGGACTTTTCTGGATTATTTTTTGTGAAAAAACTCCAAATCAAAAAGGTGTAATTCACCAGGCTTTTTATCGTTCCAATTATGCTACTATAGGTTTACCGCTGGCATTTAATATCATTGGTGATGAAGGCATGATTTTAGCTTCTTTGATTTCTGCATTTTCTGTGCCGCTTTACAATATTCTGGCGGTTATTTCTCTTTCTGCTTTCAATCGTGATGAAAATAAATCTGGTGATAATCTGGCGGTTCACGTTTGCAAGGAAATTGTCAAAAATCCGCTGATTCAAGGAGTTGCTCTTGGAATGTTCTGTGTTGCTATTCGCCCTTTCTGCGGTTCATGGCGATTTTCAACATCAAATTTCAGATTTATTTTCAAGGCTTTTGATGCTCTCGGTTCCATGGCACCATGGCTTTCACTGATAATTTTGGGCGGACAGTTCCAGTTTTCTGCTGTAAAAAAACTTTTACCGAAAATTGTTGTCAGCACTTTTGCAAGATTGATTTTGGCACCTGCAATTGGAATGGCAATATGCATTTTTTTACCGCCAGTTTTTGGTTTTCAACATTTTTCACCAGCTGAATATGCCGCCCTTTTTGCTTTATTTGCCACGCCAGAAGCAGTAGCAAGCATTGCAATGGCAGACCAAATGGGCGGTGACAGCGAACTTGCAGGTCAAATTCTTGTCTGGACGACAATCTTTTCAGCATTAACCTTATTTCTGTTTGTTGCTTTTTTTAGGCATACAGGATTTTTTTAGCAAGTAATTTAAAAATTTTCTCTTGAAAGTGGAGAACCTATCCATTGACCTTCACTTCCCAGATATTCACGTTTTTTTCCATCTATCAGAAATTGAACGCTGTTTACCGTAGAAAATGAAGTTGCCGTATAAACAATCTGTTCAAGTGAATGGATTACACCCTCAACTCCATATTCATTGATTTCTAACGCTTCGTTGAAATTTAAATAAGCAACACCATCTTGAACTTTTGCACTCAGCAGTTTTGTGTTGCGCGGAATGACTGTCATGCAATTTTTTTCCGATGTTTTTGTATAATCTGGACCTTTTAATAGAAGATTAATAGCATTTGTTAATGGCGAATCATTTTTTGGAACTGTTCGTTTTATCATTTTGCGGACAACAAGACCATCTCCGTCTATCAAAACAAAACAAAGCTGCAAATCTATATTTTGAACTGCCTGTTTTTTCAGTTCCTCCTTTTTTATTTCATTCTGTGTCACATTTTTTTGAATATTCTGCTCTTTTGATTTTTCCTGATTTTTTTCAATTTTTTGAAGTTCGCTTTTATCCTGTTCATTTTTTTGTTTCTGAACAATTTCAGATGGATTATCACTGTTAGAAATTTCATCTTGATGAGATGGTTCAGTAAGTTTATTCTGAATATTAATTTCTTCTTCTATGTTATTTTTGGAATTTTCATTCTCTATAGTAATTGTGACAGAATTATTTTTCAAAGGAATTTCTTCTTTTTGATTTTTTGGAGTGATTTCGTGATTTTCAATTACTTGTGGTGTTGCACCAAACACATTATCAAAAAAGTCTGTTTCTTTTAAGTTAGTGAAAATCTGGTCTTTGTTCACCAGAAAAAAAATCATTATGACAAGGAGTCCTAAAACAACGCACCCGATGCCAAACATAACATTATTATTTTTTTTTGATTTTTTCTTTGTTCCAGTTTTTTTCGAATCATTCTTTTTCATATTTAATTTATCGGAAAAAAAAACGTACTGTTTAGAAAAAAAACAGCGAGTTTCTTGCGAAACTCGCTGTTCGGTAAATACCAATGGAATTTGTCAAAATATTTCAGATTAGTTATTTCTCAAATACTCATTAATTGAAGCTGCAGCTTTTCGTCCCTCTCCCATTGGTATTTGGCACTTTGTGCCAAAACTCGAGTTTCTTCGAAACTCGACACGCAATGGATTTTGTTTAAACTTTTTTTGTTTTCTTAATTCTTTAGATATTCATTTATTGAAGCTGCAGCCTTTCTTCCCTCTCCCATTGCTAGGATTACGGTTGCGGCGCCTAGAACTATGTCTCCGCCAGCCCATACTTTTGTGTGATGGGTTGCCTGATTTTCGTCTACCAGAATGTGACCGCGATCATCTGCATCAAGACCTGGGGTTGTGCTTACCAAAAGTGGATTTGAACCATTTCCGAGTGCCACAATCATTGCATCACAAGGAACATCATGTTCAGAACCTGCAATAGCAATAGGCGAGCGACGACCAGAAGCATCTGGTTCTCCAAGTTCATAACTCAAACAGCGCACACCAACAACTTTTCCTTCTTCATTTCCCAAGACTTCCACAGGATTTTCAAGGAAGCGGAAATTTACACCTTCTTCTTCGGCATGAGCAATTTCTTCAAGACGGGCAGGCATTTCTGCACGAGTTCGACGGTACACGATATCAACAGATTCAGCACCCAGACGGAAAGCCATGCGGGCAGCATCCATAGCAACGTTACCGGCACCACAAACAACAACATGTTTTGCTTCATAAATTGGAGTTGCTGCATGTTCTTTATCATAACCTTTCATAAGGTTTGCACGTGTAAGATATTCGTTAGCAGAGAAAACGCCAATCAGATTTTCACCAGGAATATTCAGGAATTTTGGAAGACCAGCTCCAGTTCCAACAAAAGCAGCATCAAAACCTTTTTCTGAAAGAATCTGTTCCAAAGTATTAGTGCGACCAACAAGGAAGTTCAATTCAAATTTTACACCAATTTTTTCAAGATTTGAAATTTCTTCTTCAACAATCTTTTTAGGCAAACGGAATTCAGGAATTCCATACATCATAACTCCGCCGGCTTTGTGGAATGCTTCAAAAACAGTTACTTCATGACCAGCACGCGCACAATCAGCGGCAACAGTAAGACCTGCAGGACCGGCACCGATTACAGCAACCTTTTTACCAGTTTTTGCAGCAATCTTTGGCAAAGTAACCTGACCGTTTTCACGTTCCCAATCGGCTACAAAACGTTCCAAACGACCGATAGAAACAGCCTTTTCAGGATTTTTATAAACTTTTCCAACAGTACATTTACCCTGACATTGTTTTTCCTGCGGACAAACACGACCACAGATAGCAGGAAGCAAAGATGTTTCCTTAATTGTATCAACAGCAGCCTTAAATTCACCTTTTGCAATTTCAGCAATAAATTTTGGAATATTGATGTTTACAGGACATCCATCCATACAGAAAGGTTTTGCACACTGCAGACAGCGGTTTGCTTCTACGATTGCCTGTTCAGCAGAATAACCAAGAGCAACTTCGTCCATCTCACGGGCACGTTTTTTTGCATCGCGAGTTGGCATTTCCATCTGAGGAATAGCATTTCTATCTTTTGCAGAAAGTTTTCCGTTTGTTTTAATCAATTCATTAATTTTATTTAATTCTTCAGTTACGTTTATCATTTTTCCATTTCCATTTGCAATCATTGTGACAGTCGATTTTAATCAAAAAAATCACAACTATGTCAAAAATCAAAAAAATATAGTTAAAGTTTAGCCTCTTAATGTCATCAAAAAAGTAAAAACTTCAGATTGATGATAAAAAATTATTTTGCCAAAGCATCAGCCTGAGCCATCATGCGGCATTTATGATCATCAGCCTGTTCGCGGGATTTAAAAGATTTCATTCGCATCATCATATTATCCCAATCAACCTGATGAGCATCAAACTCAGGACCGTCAACACAAACAAATTTTGTTTTACCGCCAACCGAAACACGGCAGCCACCGCACATACCAGTTCCATCAATCATAATTGTATTCAGAGAAACAGTTGTTTTTATGCCATATTCTTTTGTGGTAAGAGCACAGAATTTCATCATGATTGGAGGACCAATTGCAATTACTTCAGCAGGAGGACATTGACTTTCGCACATTTCTTTAACAGGAACAGTAGAAACACCCTGACGTCCAGCAGAACCATCATCTGTCATGATAATCACTTCATCACAAATGGCTTTCATTTCATCAACATAAATAAGCAAATCTTTGTTTCTTGCACAAATAACCATGATGACTTTATTGCCAATAGCTTTATGAGCCTGAACAATCGGATAACATGGAGCAACACCAAAACCACCACCGACAACAAGAACAGGTCTGTCATATTTTTCGATTTTCGAAGGTTTGCCCAAAGGTCCCAAAACAGTAGGCAGACAATCACCAGCTTCTTTTTGAGAAAGTTTGAAAGTTGTAGCACCAACAGCCTGGAAAACAAGCGCAATCCAACCTTCTTCGGCATTTGCATCTGCAATAGTCAAAGGAACTCTTTCTCCAAATTCAGATTCAACCTGAATAATAACAAACTGACCGGCTTTTCTATTTCGAGCAATTTCCGGCGCTTCCACTTTCATATAAAAAACACCGGCAGAGAGTTGTTTTTTCTCCAAAATTTTAAACATCGGATACTCCTATAAAAAGTCAAGAAGATTGTTTCAACAATCGATTGACTTTTTACGCTGTTCCGTAATGTAATGAGGAACAGCAGTTCAATAATAAGTTTGCAACGCAAACTTTGAGTAAGATAAAGCCGCGCTATTTTAGCGATTTTATCTTACACTCCTATAAAGTCAAGTAAATCCCCAATTTTTATGACTTTTTGTAAAAAATATAAGTAATCTATTTTACTACATCATAAAAATTGCGTCAATTAGGGGAAAATCTGGTATTGTTTTTTTAGCAGAATTCAGTTAGTCAGTCGCCTTTCACAGCTCACTCACGTTCGGTTGCCGGCTCGTGAATACAAGGTTTGTCCCCATTTAACACGGTTCCCCTTTTATATACGCAAAAAATCGCAAAACATTCAGTTATTAATTAGCCGGCAACTCACGCTGCGCGTGCCTGTTCAAGCCTCGGTGCGCTGTGCAGTTTAAAACCCTGCACCGCAGACAGTCAACTGGCGAACTTATTTTATTTTGATTACACGCCCTTTTTTCAATCTTTCTTTATGCTAATTAATTTGATAAAAACTGCCGATAAAGAGGATATGAAAAAATGGATTATTGTACTCACATTGTTTTTGTCAGGTTATTTTGTCTTTTCTCAGGAAGTAAAACCTTTATATCAGCTGCCGGAAAATCCGTCTGTTAATAGTTCTTCTGAAATTGAATCTGGAACTGATGTTTTTCTTGTTGGTTCTGATGATGGTCTTTTTCGAGTTACAAACAGGAATTCCGCTTTTCCGCTTTGGACAGAAGGTCGAGTTGACCAGATTTTGCAGATAAATGTTCCTTCCGATACCACTGATTCTACTGATTCCACGGAAAGTGAAAATGCAGATTCTGATAAAAAAATAAATCAGACTGCATGGATTATGCGCACTTCAAAAGGTCTTTTTTTCTCAAGGGATTTGATAAATTTTGAAGAACGCAATGTTGGTCTTCCTTTTTTGACTGTAAAAAAATATGAAAACAATACGACTACTCTCGAAAAACAAATTCAAGAACTGAAAGATTTGTGTGTTAATCCATTAAATCACAAGGAAATGGTCACTGCAACAAAAGACAGTGTTTTTATTTCAAAAGATGCCGGTCTCACATGGAAAAACCTTGGTTCTATGAGTAAAACAACTCCTGGAGTAAAAGCTGTTGCAGTTGCAACTATTCAGGGACAGACTGTAGTTTTTATGTCTCATCCAATTTTTGGACTTTCATACATTTTCCCTGATAAACAAAAAGCTGCATGGAACGATGTAGATGCCGGTTTTGAAAAAATGCCTTCATTGACATCTCCTGATGAAATTTCGGACATCATTC
>CAMEET010000120.1 GCA_945915085.1 uncultured Treponema sp.
CGAATTTTGTCTGGAATAATCAGGAAAACTGAAAGCGCAAAAAGTAAAATTCCAGCATGAAAAATACTCCACAATGGAAAAAAAGATTTTTTTGTTAAAATGTGAGTTTTGAAAAAAGATTTGAACATGGAAAAAGGAGTTTTAGTCGATTGCAAAGAGTTGTTTTTCATTGTTTGTTAATTCCTGTGGATATATTTGATTTGAAAATTCATATTTTATAGTGTTTCCAGAGTTTTCAAGAATTTCAAGTGATTCTAGAATTGCAGTTTCTGCCTGTGAATTCGAATTTGCAGACGAACTTAATTTCCCTGAAAGTGTAAAAGTTGTCATTACGCTTGCAATATTTTGATTTTTTGGCGAAAGTTCGATAACCCATGATGCAAAATCGCTGTTTTTTACAAGAATTTCAAAGTTTTCATAGAGTTTTTCAGTATTTCCCATAAAAAGTGAACTTAAAACTGAAGAAATGCTTTGAAAAATTTGATTATCAGCTCCGTCCATTACAGATTTTTTCCCACCTGCAGAAGTCTGTACCATTTTTGTTTCGGTGATTACAAGAGTTGAAGCAAAAGGTTTCTCTGTTTTCCAAACAATTCCCAATCTGGAAATAATAAATTTTCCTGTGGATTTAAGTTTTCTGCCGTTTTGTGTGATAGTTTTTGTCTGCGTAAAATCTCCGACAGTGTTTTCATTTTTTGCAAGTTCCTGGCAAACTTTGATAACAAGCGGATCTTTATCAATCATTTCATTTTTTTTATTTTCTGCAGAAAACTGAAAAGCAGAAACGAAAATCAAAAATGAGCAAAGAATTGTTTTTTTATTTGATAAAGAATTTTTATTACTCTTCATAAAAATCTCCAGAAAAAAGGCATTTTTATATTTTTCATACGAATTTTATTATTCGCTAAAATTCCAAAAATTAAAGAAGTTATACCACTGATAAGGGTAAATTTTACAGAATTTTTCAATTTTTCCGATAAATTCCGAGCAAATTTCAGAAATTCTTGAATCTCTCTCGTTTCTTGAACATTCCAGATTAATCTTTGATTTTTCAATGTAAATCTTGTATTTTGGGTTAAAAACAGAATTTTTACTTCTAAAACCAAACATATAATAAACAGGCGCTTTGAGTAAAAACGGTATCAAAAAAGTTCCGTATGGAAATGGAGCCGGTTTGCCCAAAAAATTTTTAGAAAGATATTTATCTCTTGAACGTGCGGAAGTTCTATCCCCAGAAATAATTACAAGCGCTCCCTGTTCAATAAAATCCATAAGTGTACAAATTGTATCTGGACCGATTTGTGACGGATCAATCAAATTCATGTTAAAATTTGAATTTATCTGTGAAAGTGTCTGATTAAATTGCTTTGTCGCATTTGTTTCCATTATTGCAACAACTGGAACATCATGACCAACCAGCTGCCTGTTATTTTCAGAAAGACTTCGCATAAGTTCCAGATTTCCCTGATGCGAACTGATTAATAATGCGCCTTTATTTTCCTTAAGCTGATTTAAAAGAATGTCGATATCATCCTGCTGATATTCTATGCGGCCAAAGTCAAATTTTCCAAGCCAACCTTGCATTTTTTCTAAAAGACAAATCGAAAATGAAAGAATTTGTCTGTAAGGACTGATTTTATGCGGAAACTGTCCGTCCGTATAATCCTGCAAATTTTTCTGGTATAATTTAGCTTCCTCTCTGGCTCGTTTTGAAAAAAGATAATAAAAAAAACTTACAGGATATGCTAAAGAAAGCACAAAAAAAGCAGGCAACAGTTTAAAAAGGAAAACAAGAATTTTGAGAGGAATATTTGTGTGAATTACTTCTTTTTCGTCAGCCCAGTGAAGTTTATTTTCTTTATTTTTGTTTTTCATAAATTTATGCTGATTTTCCTGTTTTTCTTTCCGCTATTCTATTTTTGCGGAGCGAAATCAATTTTGGCAATCTGAAAAGCATGCCGATACAAAGTCTGGCATAAGTTCCAGAAATCCTCATTGTATCGCTGAAATATCGGAAATTTGAGATTCCATCGCTCGGATAAAAAACTTTTACTGATTCAGAAATAACTGGAACACCTTGCCAAAAAAGTTTTACCAGAATATCAATATCATACCCCATTCTGTCATCAAGAACAGGATTTTTTTCTAAAAGTGCAATGTACGGTTTTACAGGATAAACACGAAAACCTATCATTGCATCAACAATATCGTGAGATAAAGTAACAAAATGAATCCAGCCATTGGCAACTTTTCTGCCATTTACACGTTTTTTTGGTGCGCTTTCGTCATATTCCGGATAACCGCAAATTATTGCCTGTGGATTTTCTTTTGATTTTTCCAGAAAATATTGAACACGTTTTGTGTCATGTTGACCATCTGAATCAATCTGAAGAATGTGTGTAAGTCCCATTTGGGCTGCTTTGCGTACACCATCTTTCATAGCAAGCCCTTTGCCTCCATTTTTTGGACGCACGACAAGCGTAACAAGATGATTATTCTGTGCAACTGCGTTTATGAATTCTTTGTTTTTTTCATCATTTCCATCATCAACAACGATAATTGGCAGATTAAATGGAGAAAGTTCATTTACGACAGATTGCAGAGCAGCACCATGATTATAAACTGGAATTACAAATCCATAATTTTCATAATTCATTTTGTCCATTCGATTTTACCTGATTTTTGACTCAATTGTCTGTTTTTATTCTGAAAGTACGTTATAAGTTCCTGAAGAATAAACTTTTCCTTCCACATTTGCATCAGACAGATTGAAGGTTACACTTTGTTTTTCTGCTTTATAAGTTAATTCCAAATGAATTTTTGTGTCCGGTCTGATTGGTGCAGAAAATTTGATGCGTTTAATACTTGGAACCCAACGCTGAGTACCAAAATATTTGCGTGAAAATCTTGTTACAACTTCAAACTGAGCTACAGCTGGTAAAAGTTTGTATTCAGGAAAGTGACCATCAAAAAAATCACTGGAAGCAGGAATTACAAATTCCAAAACAACTTTTCCATCTTCTTTTGAAATGATTTGTTCATCTTTAATATCGTGTAAATTTGGTTCTTTCATTTTGTTCCTTCTTCAAACATTGCCATGATTTCTAATTTATGTTTTTTGCCTTGAACATCTACAGGAATTTTCTCAACAAAACGCCATTTTTTAGGAATGACAACATTTTCGAAATATTTTATCAAATAATCGTGAAAAAATCTGTTAATCAAAAATTTTTCACAATCTTTAAACTTTTCTTTTCCATTTTCATTCAACACAACAGCAGCAGCAAGATATTGTCTTACATCATTCTGCATGGCAACAACTTTTACATCGCTTACATATCCGCTTTTCAACAGTCTGTCTTCAATTTCAATCAGGGAAATACGTTTTTCTTCAATTTTTACGATGGAATCAGAACGACCTTTGAGTAAAAACCTGCCATCTTTTTGAAATTCTACTAAATCTGAAGTAGCAAACCCTTCTGGATTTTTGATGTATGGCGAAATAATTCGAAGACAACCGTCATCACCGAGCCAAAGTTTTGCATTATCAAAAGGATTCCACAAAAGTCCATCCTTGTTTTGCTGACGGTAAGCAATTCCAGAAGTTTCAGTTGAGCCATAAATTTCAAGTGGATAAAAATCAAAAAGTTTTGAACATTGAACTGCAAGTTCCGGACTTACCGCTCCGCCTGAAGTAAAAATCCATACATTTTTCATGGAAAGTTTTTCTTCAACTTCGCAAGTTCTTTTCAAAAAGGCTGGCGTTGCAATTATAATATAAGATTCATCCGTCATTTTTTCAAATTCTTCAGGAAACTCTATTCTATGACGACGGAATGGTGTTCCAAGTGAAAATGGTAACGAAATTCCAAACAAAAATCCGTAAATATGATGCTGACTAACTGTTGTAATAAGTTTACGACTTGTTATTTCTTTTCCCCATTTTGATATGATAAATGCATTATCTTCTTCAAATTCTTTTAATCGCTGAGGAACTGCCTTTGGTTTTCCAGTGGAACCAGAAGTATAAAGGAAAATCTTTGTTTGTTCAGCGTCTATTTGCGGACAATTTCTGAAATATTTTTCATCAGGAATATCAGTTTTTTCTATTAAATCAGGAATAAAGTCCGAATCAGGTACTTTTTGGTCTGTCAAAAGTTTGATTTGAGGTGTTTTTACGTCTGCCAGAAAGCTTTCTGCAATATTTTGAGTAAGATATACTGTTTTTTGACATTGAAGAATTGCTACAAAAGTACATAAAAAATACCAGTAATCTTCACAATGCAATAAAAATTCCTCTGAAGGATTTTCTTCTATATGTTTTCTGATTTTTGCAGAATCTATAAGAAAATCTTTCCAAGTTTTGTATGATTTTTTTGACCAAACATCATCAAAACACATAATGTAATCATCTTTTCTAGAATCTGATTTAAATTTGGAAATTGGATATGACTTCATAATTCTACTGTCCACAATTTTTCTGATAATAAATTCCACTGCAAAAAGTGTTCCCATCAAAGCGTAGGAAATTCCTCCATTATAGATTGCCCAAATTTCTCTTGAGCAAAAAAAGGTTGTATAGGTTGCAATAGTTCCGTTTAAAATGAAAAAACAACACCAGACGAGGGTGACTTTTTTGCAATAGTTTTTTACTTGATTTTCATACGTTGAACCTAATATTTTTTTATCTGCCAAAGTTGCAAATCTAAAGATAATATTAGGTTTGATAAAAAGTGTGCTACCGAAAACAAAAAGCAAAGTCAGATTGATTACAACAGAATAAAGTTTTAAAAAAAACTCTTTTCCTGTTATAAAACAAAAAAGACCAGCGGCAAGAAAAAGCATGGAACTAACTAACGGTTTCCAGTCTAAAACAGACTTTTCTTTTTCATTTCTGGTCTTTTTACTTCCTGTAGCACTTAAAAAAAAAGCAGCAGCCAATGCAATAATACATAAGGACAAAACTCTTGTATCTACTTTAAAAATGACTAAAAGTGAAAAAACAAGAATTGGATAAACTGCTGCAATTACATAAAAAAAAACTTTCAGGAATTTTTTCATTATTTTTTATGCCATATAAGGAACAAGAGCATCTACAACATCTTGAACAGTTTTTACTGTCTTAAAGATAGATGGATCAACATTTCCTTTATCTGCAGGCATAAATTCCTTCATCTTTACGATAAGGTCAATAGAATCGATTGAATCCAAGTCAAGGTCGTCACCAAGAAGTGCATCTGGTGTTACATCACCTTCGTCAAGTTCAAATTCTGATACGAGAATGTTTTTTACTTTGTCAAAAATTTCTTCTTTAGACATTTTTTCCCTCTTTTTGATTAGTTTAATTTGGCTTTTTCAGCCGAAATGTATTCAGCCAAAGCATCTACAGATGCAAAATGCTTTTTATTTTCTCCACTTTCAGCAGAAAACTTAATGCCAAATTTCTTCTTGAGTGCAACTCCTAGTTCAAGTGCATCAATAGAATCAAGACCAAGTCCTTCTCCAAAAAGCGGTTCTGAATCAACGATATTTTCTGGCTTGATATCTTCAAGCTGAAGAGATGAAATTATTACTTTTTTAATTTCTTCTTTCAATTCGTCCATAGAAAATCCCTTTTGTGCCAATAACACTTAATATAAGAGTTTATATTATAAAATATATAAATAAAAATCAAGATAGAATATTTATTTTGTCAGGGCAAACGCATTATAAAAAAATAGTAGTAAACTCTGGCTCCCAGTCGTGAGGCACAGGTCAAAAACGCGCAATAATGCGCTAGACGTTTTTTGGGGCATGGAAACTATCATAATGCCGCTTTGCGGCATCCCCAAAAAAAGTCTTTTTGCCCTGTGTCTCACTCCTTCGCGCCAACATTTTCAAAAAGTTTTTATAATGCGTTTGCCCTGATCAAGATAGAATATTTATTTTGTAGAGTAAATGTACTATGTTACAAAAAATGAGCTTTGATGATTGTAATAAATGTGTTTAGATTGAAGTTTAACAGTTTTTACACCAGTTTTTTAATCACTTGAATAACAGTAAATATTTATAG
>CAMEET010000121.1 GCA_945915085.1 uncultured Treponema sp.
GAACTTGCAGAAAAATATGGTGATGAAAGAAGAACTGATATTGTTGCAAGCGAAGTAGAACAAATCAATGTTGAAGATATGATTAAAGATGAAGATATGGTCGTAATGATATCTCGTCTTGGTTATATTAAACGTGTTTCTATTGATAAGTACAAAAAGCAAAGTAAAGGTGGAACAGGAAGTAACAGCACATCGCTTCTAGAAAATGATTATATTAATCAGCTTTTCATTGGTTCTACAAAGGAAAAACTTTTGTTTATTACAAACATTGGTCGTGCTTACTGGCTTAAAATTCATGAAATTCCTGAATCTGAAAAAACAAGCCGAGGTGCAAATATTAAAGGTTTGCTCCAAGTTTCGGCTGATGAAGAAATCACAACAATTGTTTCTTTAAAAGATTTTTCAGATGATGTTTATTTATTCATGACCACTTCAAATGGTGTTGTTAAGCGTGTTCGTTCTTCTGAATTCCAAAATGCTAAAACAAAGGGTATTATTGGAATAAAATTGAACGATGGCGACAAACTTATAAGTGCAATACCTACAGAGGGTAATTCTCAAGTAATGCTTATTACACGTAGAGGAAAGGCATTAAGAATAAATGAAGAATCTGTTCGAACAATGGGAAGAGCAAGTTGCGGTATCAAGGGAATGAAACTTTCTGAAGGTGATGAAATTGCTGCTGCTGTTAGAGTTGAAGAAGATTCTAATATTATACTTATGACAGAGAAAGGTGTTGGAAAACGCATTTCTTTTGATAATTTTGCTGTACATGGGCGTGGTACTGGTGGTCAAAGAATATTTGGAAATACAGATGGAAAAGGTGAAATTATTGGAGCAATGAATGTAAAAGATTCTGATGAAGTAATCTGCATGACAAGTCAAGGAAAAACTTTGCGATTCAAAGCTGATGAAATCAGAGAGCAGGGACAGGGTGCTTCTGGAGTTAGAATAGTTACAATAAAAGAACCAGATTATCTTGTAGGAATTGATAAAGTTCAAGATAAAGATTAACTAACATTCGTTAGTTGACAAATAGTTTTTTTTGATTAATAATATTCAAAGGGTGCGAACTAATTTATCTTATAAGTGTATTTAGTTCTAGGGAAATAATACATCAGGCAAAGGCTGACTGACAATTTGCGGTCAGCCTTTTCTATTTTAAAATATCAATGTTTCACGTGAAACAAATAAAATATTTACAAAAAAGTTATCCACATTTTCAACAAGTTATCCACATTTTTTGTGGATAACTTGTTATTGTTGTATATAAGTTTTATTTCGTGTTTCACGTGAAACAATGGATTTAGAATTTTTTGTTTTTGAATATTTTAAAACATAATACATTTTAAGAATTATCTATTACATAAAAGAGATAAATGTTTCACGTGAAACAGAGAAAAATATATGAATAAATTAAACAGAATAATTTATATTTGTTATTTAAAAAATTGTTTGTGAACTGACAATGTTGCATGAAAAAAGAAAAGAGTTTTTGTAAAATAATCATAATATGGATAGATTAGAAAGTTTCACGTGAAACATTCAGATAAAAAAAACTAAGAAATAAAGTTGAATAGAACTGTTGGAGAAATGTATTTGTAGAGTTTCAGTGAAATAATTCTCATAAAGAAAAGGGGGATAATTTTCACGTGAAACAGCAAGTAGATAAGTATCTGATGAATAATCAAAAAAGTTCTTTTGATAGAGGAATGTGAATATTTTAAAAATCAGAAAATTTGTTTTTTTGAAGGTTAGGAAGAGGAAATCAATAAAAAAAAGTTTCACGTGAAACATGGAAAAAAAACAAAAAAAATAAAGATTGAATTGAATGTGTTTCACGTGAAACAGTGAATTAAGATTTGAGAGGGATAATAAAAAAGTTTCACGTGAAACAACTTTTACGAAAAGAATCTTAATTAACGTTTGTTAGTTTAAAAAAATCACTAATGTATGTTCGTAAGTCAAAATATTTAGGTTTATTATTAAAAAAAATTGTTACGGAATTTTTATTCAGATTTAGTTGTAACAAGCCATGAGAAGTAGTGTGAGCTGAATCTTGAAGTAAGTTTTTTTTCACAGAAATGTTTTGAGGTGGACTATTTTTCGAGTTTTGTATATGAATTAAAATTTGGTTTGTGCGAAATATGAATAAGTTGCAAGTTTTTTTATAATGGAGCTAAATATTATAAAAGAAAGGTCTGTCCCTGTTTTTACCTGTTTTTATTAACTTTTCTCAGCTCAGGGGTGGTTTCGTGCTGTTCAATAGAGCTGTGGTTTTTCCTTGAAAACAGAATAATGTCAGGTCTGTCCCCTTTTTACAGAAACAACGCATTTGTGTCTATAAAAAATTGTATTTTCTGGTTTGTCTGAGTTATAATTCGGATTTTTGGTATTGAATAGTTACGCTATTTTTTATAAAAGACAGATTTTTTGAAGTTCATTTATGTCTTTTGCAATAAAGTCTGCTCCTTCGCTTTCGAGTTCCTCTTTACTGCCATAGCCGAACAAAACTCCACAAGATTTAATGTCATTCTTTTTTGCACCAATTATATCGTGCATCCTATCGCCAATCATCAGAACTTTTGAAGTATCAGAAATCTGGCATTTTTCTAAAGCATATTTGATTACTTCATCTTTTTTACTTCTTGATTCATCTTCGTTACTTCCGCATATATACATAAAGTATTTTGATAAATCAAAATGTTCTAATATCTGAATAGAATAAATTTCTGGTTTTGATGTTGCAACTACAAGTTTTTTTCCTTTTTTTAGAAGATTTTCCAAAAGAGAAGGAATTCCTTCATAAACAGAATTTTCAAACAATCCTTTCTTTGCAAAATATTCACGATAAATTTTTACGCCTTCTTTCGCTTTTTCCTCAGAAAATCCAAAAGAATTTTTAAAAGTGTCCAATAATGGCGGACCGATATAAGAACATAAAGTTTTATAATCAGGAACTTCCATTCCAAAATATTTATATGCATAAATAAAAGAATTTGTAATTCCTTCCGCTGGGTCCGTCAGAGTTCCATCCAAATCAAAAAAAAGATAATCAAACATAAATTACACCAGAAATAATTCAAAAATAAATACTACTGCACAACAAATGCATGCAACAGGAAAAAGTCCTGCTCCTAGATAAGAAACAACAATTCCAATAACAAGGGCTGCAATTCCTGCAATTGGAGATTGTGTAGCCTGAACAATTGCAGGAAAAGTCATTACAGCAAGTGTCACGTATGGTACATAAAATATAAATGATTTTAAAAATCTGTTTGTTATGGGTTTTCTTATTAATGTTAATGGCAAAACTCTAATCAAATATGAAACTAAAAAAGCAGATAAAATAGAAATATAAATATTTCCAGACATAAAACAAAATCCTCCAAATCAGTTAATGCAAACAGAATTAATTAATCTCTTCATTCAGTTCAGGTATTGGTTTGATGATTGCAATAACTGATGATATCAATACTGTTAAAATTATTGTTCTTGTTCCACTTTGAATGTCTTTGATTACAGGCAAAACTGAACATAAAAAACTTGCTATAAAACTGACAATAACAGCAATCAGAATAGTGAGATTTTTCTTGGCAGGAGGAACTATGATTGCAATGAACATTCCATAAAGTGCAACAGAAAGTGCACTTACAACTCTTGCTGGTAAAAAGTTTCCTGCAACAATACCGAGCGAAGTTCCAATGCTCCAAAGCGGAACAGAAATAAAAAGTGCTCCATAATTGTAAGCTGGTTCTATAAAACCATGTCTGGCAATTGAAATTCCAAAAATTTCATCAGTAATCCCAAATCCTACAAGAAATCTATGAATGAGAGGAGTTTTGGAATCAAAGCGTTGAGATAAAGCACAACTCATCAATAAATAACGTGCATTTACAACGAGTGTGATTAAAGCAATTTCAAAGTAAGTTGCTCCATTTTGAATGGAAGTAAAAAGTGCATATTCACCTGCAGAAGCAACATTTAGAAAACTGGCAATAAAACCCTGTAATGGAGTAAGACCGGCATTTCTAGCGACAATACCCAATGAAAAAGCTACCGCAAAATAGCCCAATCCGATGGGAAGTCCGTCGCGGCAACCTTCAAAAAAAGCGTTTCGTTTCATTTTTTAGAGAATTTCCTGATTTTTTTAGTTTGCCAAAGATTTTAATTCTTCAAGCATTTTTGGAAGGTCTGATGTCATATTTTCACTTGTAAACTGACATGTACCAACTTTTTCGTGACCGCCGCCTCCGTATTTCAACATCAGACTGCCAACGTTCACTTTTGAAGTTTTATTTACAATGCTATATCCAACCGCAGCAGAACATCCTTCACCGCCTTTTCCATTTACAATCCAGCATGAAATATTCTGCTTTGGATACATACTGTAAATCATAAAACGGTTTCCAGTATAAATCGGATCAACTCCGCGTAAATCTGTGATAATTAAATTACCCTCTACAATAGTATGGTCTTTTACCATTTGAGTAAATTTTGCAGATTGTTCGTTATACACTTCGATTCGTTCTTTTACATCAGGCAAATTTAGGATTTCATCTGTAGATTTATCGCGGCAGGCTACCATAAGTTTTTCCATCAATGCATAATTTGGAATTGTAAAATTTCGCCATCGACCTAGCCCTGTTCTAGGATCCATCAAAAATCCAACCAGAATCCAGCCTTTAGGATTTTGAATTTCATCGATTGTAAGATTTCCAGAATCAACTTTGTCTACAGCTTCCATAATATCATCAAAATTAGGAAATTTTTCTTTTCCGCCATAATATTCATAAATAATTCTGGCACAAGAAGGTGTGATTCTGCTTTCGCCTTTATATTTTCCTTCAAGTTCCTGTCGTTCAAATTCTGAAGAATGATGATCAAACCAAAGTCCACATCCTGGAACAAAAGGAACATTTGCCAAACAATCATTTTCAGTTATTTCAACTAAACCGTCCTGCAAATCTTTTGGATGTGCAAATTTCCAACTGTCAATAACGCCAGCTTCCAAAAGAAGTGCACCACAAACCAATCCGTCAAAATCTGACCGTGTTACTAATCTCATACCCATTTTCCCCTCCCATAAAAGAATGCGTCCAACAAATTCAATCAAACTGAATTTATTTCAACTATTTTTTCGTACATTCCCCATGAGTTTTTCATTATTAATTCTAACAGAAATTAAAAAAAAATGCACTTTTATTTTGGGGATTATTATGATATTTTTTCTCTTAGATTTTCAAAGATTTTCATAGAAAAGGAAAAACTTGACTTATAAGATTATTCTATTAAAATTAAAAAATAGATAAAAGTTTGCAGTAGAAAATAAAAATGCCAACATGCCAAATGAAATAGTGCAAAATCACCGAATGAACCTTTGAAAAATCAGATTTTCAATATAATCCTTGAGGAATTTAATAATTTTATATATAATTTACCTAAATATCCGTAAAAAAATGTAAATTACGGATAAAATAAAACTATGATTTATACTTTTAAGGAATGCAAAGAAAAATACGGAACTCTCTATATGATTAATAAGGCTGTCAAAAATGAAGAGCTTTATAAAATCGAAAGAGGTTTTTACTCTGATCAACCTCGAGAACCTGAGATTTCTTTGATTTCAATTAAATATCCTGATGCTGTATTCACAATGAACAGTGCTTTCTATTACCACAACCTTACAGACACGATCCCGGACAAATATTTTCTCGTGACTGATAAAGATGCAGCAACAATTTCTGATAAAAGGGTAGTGCAGAAATATGAGAACAGCAAAGCTTTAAATCTAGGTGTTATTCAGATGGAGCAGGATGGTGGCATTATAAAGATCTACAGCAAGGAAAGGATGCTGCTTGAACTCATACGAAACAAGAACAATATGCCATTTTATTATTACAAAGAAATTTTGAACAACTATAGAAAAATAGTTTATGACTTGAATATCCAGGATATTCAGGATTATGCGAACGAACTTCCGAAAAACAAAATGATAATGGAAACTCTCAGATTAGAGGTATTTTAATGATGAATCTTGAAGAAT
>CAMEET010000122.1 GCA_945915085.1 uncultured Treponema sp.
GTCGAATCAGAGTACCACATTTATCCAGACATTTATATCATGCCATCTCGACCTGTCCAAGCATTATTCACGCTTTCCAATTCGTAGTAAGTTCGTTTATCAGAATCCGAAATTGCAATCAAAAGTTTGTATTGAGACCAGCTTAATTGCGTCCGCAGTGTAGACGCAATTGGATAAGTTAAAAAGAACTGTCTTGCTCTTTCTAGCTGTCTTTTTCCAAAACCGCTTCCAAATTCAGCTTCAAGTTTTTCTGCCAGATTTTTTATCAAAAAGGTTCCGTAATCTGCTCTTGCCTGTCTGTGCTGTTCTTCCTCAAAAATGCGTTTTCCAAGTTTCCAATACATCTGAACTCTGCAAAAATCCACACTGCGAACAGCATTGCTTCTGGCATTTTGAATAATGGAACGAGCATCTGCTAAAAGAGTCGGTGCCAATTCACTTATTTTTGATTCATTCATAACTTTATATTGCTCATAAAACTCATTGAAATTATCTAAAACTTCTGCACAGGCTTTTTTACTTTCAAGATAATCATGTATATGTTTATATGAACTTGATTGACGAGGGAAATCTTTATCTGATTTTGCATCTCTTGCAAAATCTCCCAAAGAAGATTCATCAGATTTGAACTGCTGCAACCATGAATAAAAAGATTTTTTCATATTTTAAAACTCCTTAATATATTCCGCTTCTTTCCACAAAAGCGATTTTCTCATCTGTTAAACCGTAAACTTCTTCAATAGTTTTTATGTTTTATATTTTAAGATTTTTTATATCATTTTTGAGTTTCTCACAAAGATTATTGCAAACCATCAATTTTTCAACGACTTTTTCTTTGTATAATGATATATTACTACCTTTTATATAAGATTCTTTTATTTCATCTTCAATAAAATTGTATAATGACTGTATACTTGTAGTTAATTCTTTTAAAGGTTTAGAAATTTTTGGAAAGTATATATTTACTATTATTTCATTTTTTAAGAAGTTGCTTTCCTTGTTTGTTTCTAGTTTATAGTCTAAATACTGATTCCAATCTATTTTGTTATCTAAAACCAAAAATAAATACTGAACTTGACCAAAGAATTGGTTATACCACTTTGTAATACTTTCATACAAATATTCTTGTTTATCACGTCTTAAGCACTTTTCATTATATTTATTGGATATAATATTTGGTAAAAGTCCAGCAAGAAAACCAATAATTAATGGAATTGCCCATTCCAACATTTTTATAACCATCTTTTTCTCCATAAATTAATTTTTTTCAATCTCTGCTTCCACCATTCGTTTTGCGTCTTCCAGAAGATGTTTGCTTTGTGCCTTGCATTCAAAGGACTGTTGAATAAGTGAGGCAATTTTTTTCTGGATTTGTTCGGGGAGGATTGGGATAATTACATTTTCAATATCAGAAGGCTTCCAATGTTGAATAATTGCTCCATTTGAATCTCTTTCTGCCTGCAATTTTACGACAACTGAATTTAAAACAAGTGTTAAATAATCGGGCAGAATTGAGGAATCTGTTGTTACTAAATGGAGTAAAGCACCGGAAGTAAATACATTCAAATCTGATTGTACTTTGTATGCAATTCCAATACTTCCGTCTTTCGAGAACAAAATTGTATCTTTCTTTGGCTTTAATTCAGGGATATCAAAATCAATTGGAGATAGATGCAATTCAGTTTTTTCAATTCCGTCCTTTGAAATATCTGAAACTCGAATGAATGGTATTCCAGTTTCTTGATAAGCATCACTGCCTGGATCAAAAGATTTTTTTATAGAAACAATTTTTCCAAGTCTTTTGCAATTCAAACAAGAAAGTTTTTCAAACAAATCATCATATTTTGGCTGATAATATTCTGCGTCCAGTCTTCCGCTTTGTGCAAAGTCGCTGAATTTCTTTGTTGTGTGCAAAGTGTTTTTTGGCTGCCAGTCTTTTAATCCAAGTTCACCAAGCAAAAGGTCTTCTGCCTGTGAGTAGAGAGATTTTGATTCTTCGAGTTTTGCATGAGCAGATTTTACAATTGATTCAATTTTTGATTGGAAAGTATCAGAAAAAATTGGAACTTTTACCATTCCAACTTCCTCACAATTTAGATTCACTTGTTCCATTTGTCTCGATAAATACTCAAGATACATTTTCCCATACTTTGAATTCAAATAGACATTCAGATATT
Organism: uncultured Treponema sp.; assembly: GCA_945915085.1. Classification (GTDB taxonomy): domain Bacteria; phylum Spirochaetota; class Spirochaetia; order Treponematales; family Treponemataceae; genus Treponema_D. The sequence goes on from CAMEET010000122.1 coordinate 2,178, forward strand.
CTGGATTTATTTTCTTTTCATCAGGTCTAATATGAGCAATATTTTGATTTATATTCGCTGGCAAAAGAGATTTTTGTACGATACAACTTCTTGCAATTACATCATAAGTTGCACCAATAATCGTTGTAATAATATCCCCTTCTTGTAATTCAGTTCTTTTTATTTCTGAATTTCCCAAATTCGACAGATAATTTGAAAAAGGTTCTTTTATTTCATTTTCTCGCAGATTATCAGTCTTAACAAATTTTATATTTCCACCATAAAATCTAGAATCTTTCATTGATGGTGTATGACCAGTCTGAATTGGTTTTGAAACTAAATCTTTCAAATATGAAAAATCTTTATTTAATCTTTCAAGTAATTTCTGGTATTTATGTTGATAATGTTCAGCTTCAATTCTGAATTCGCCTTTTACTTCACTCAACTTTACAACACTAATCTCCAGCCCTTCCAACAAAGCCTTGTACTTTACCTCATTGAAAGGGCTATTTAGAAAAAACTTAATCCTTCTTTTTTGGCAAATTCGGCAAAGGCTTCCGCAATTCCGTCTTGAGTCAATCCTTCGTGGTTAAAAAGGTCGTGGTCAACAATCAAATGACCGTGAGAATCAAGTTTAGGCTGTCCGTTTTCATCACGGACATATATTTTATCACCTGAATTGTCTTTGCTTGGTTTCTGCATTGTGGCAAAGAAAATATCGTAATCATCTTTTTTAGGACAAAGTTTTTCATCCCATTTCTGAACAATGAGAACGCTTGTCTTAGTTCCTGTGTGAGGTTTAAAGACATTTCCATGAAGACCAACAACGGCAAGAATTCTGCACCTCTCTGCTATATAATCACGGATATATTTGTCGCTGGAATTATTGAATCGTCCTTGAGGAAGGACAATCGCCATTCTTCCGCCCGATTTCAAAAAGTTAAGGTTTCGTTCAATAAAGAGAATGTCTCGACCAACTTTATTCTGATATTTTCCTTTGTCGTTTTTTCCAAGTTCATATTTTGAAATGATTCTGCTTTCTTTTATGTCTCCAGCAAAAGGTGGATTTGCCATAAGAATATCAAAATTAAAATCCTGATCGCTGTCTTTCTGCTTTCTGAGTTTCCTTAATTTTTTCCAGCCTTCAAAATATGTGTCCTGCCAGTTTTCATCATTTGTTGTCTCGCTCCAACGGTCATAATCAAGATTATTCAAATGCAGCACATTGGTTTGTCCGTCTCCAGCAATCAGATTCAAGGTTCTTGCAACTCGCACTGCTTTTGGGTCAAAATCGATTGCAAACACTTTATTTACAACATAATCAGTACATTCAGCAGGTTTCTGTTCCAAAGTAAAAAGATGACTTCTTGTAAGTCCTTTTCGTTCCAAAATCTTCTGCCAAACATAGAAAATCGTATGCACAGGGAAACCACAGCTTCCAGCAGCAGTATCAATCATTGTCTCATCTTCTTTTGGATTGAGCATACGGACGCACATATCAATTACATAGCGTGGTGTAAAATACTGTCCTTTTTCGCCTTTTGAACTTTTGTTAATGAGATATTCAAAGGCTTCATCAACAACTTCAAGATTTGAATTGAAAAGTTTTACATCCTGCAAACTTGAAACACAAACAGAAAGATGGGATGGAGTTAAATTTATTTTGTCTGACGCTTCAAAAATTCCAGACCATTTTTCCTTTGCATTTTCAAAAAGCGACTGCATATTTTCTTTCAATTCAGTTTCTGTATAACCATAATTTCTGAATTCAAGAGTCCTGTCCTTTTTGCGTCCGCTTTCCATTTCATCAAAAAGCTTTGTAAAAATAAGTTTGAAAACTTCTTCAAAAACATCAACACCAGCATTTGCAAGAACTTCATCTTCCATTTCAAGAATCAAATCTTTAAGGCTTTTTCGTTCATTTACAAGTTTGTCTTTTTGAACAAGGTCTTCAAGAGTCCATCTTTTAGTTATAATCTCAGAAAGTTTTTGCGTTGATTTTGGAACATTCGGAATATCTTCAAAATAATTAGGATCTTTTCTATTATAATAAGAAATCTGACTTCCATTTGTCCAAATTCCAATAGGAGCACCTGTTGCATTACAATAACTTTTCAGCTGTTCCTTTCCGTCCTTTAATTTTGGCTTTTTAAGTTCAACAATAATATACGGAACTGTGGGACGGTCTTTATCAAAAATGACAATATCAGCTCTTTTTTCTTCACGACCAAATTTTACAGGATATTCAAGCTGAATTCTGTCTGTACCATATTCATATTCATTTATAAGAGTGTCTAAATAAAGCTGTCTTACACATTCTTCTGGAGTAAGTTTTATTTCTTTGTCACGAATAAGGCACTTAACATAATAAAGCTCTTTTCCATTTTTATCTGTTTTAACTGAAATCGAATTTTCCAAAGCAATAATCTGTTCCTGCTTAAACTGGTCTAATTTAAATTCTGTGTCTTTTAATATTTTTGAAACTGAAACTGACATTTGATTAACTCCTAAATCTTATTACCATAATTTTAGTTTATATTATTTCCTTTCATCTTGCTATTTACTTGTTGAGCCACTAAACATTATTCATTCATCAACCATTCCGCAATATCCCAGACTGCAATCCCTTCATATTGATACAGGGGATGTTTTGTTCTGGCAATTATCATTTTTGGATAAGCGTCTTTTATGCTAAAAAGCGGTGCAGTTTCTCTTTCCATTGTTTCTGGGCGGGAAATGTCATCGCTTACTTGAATGATGTTTCACAGACCATCACGCACCGGGCATTCACTTCTGCATATATTACAATCAACCGTATTAAATCCTCTTGCTGTATTACCATAGGTATTCTGCCTGCATTTCTTTTGTGTAACAGATTTATCATGTATTGCTGATACAGGACAGGAATCTAAACATTTCGTACAAACCGGGATGCATATATTTTCACAAACCGGGTCACTTTCAAAATCCACATTGGTTAAGATGGCACCTAATGTAAGTCTGTTTCCATATTCCGGATTCAGTAACAGGCTGCTTTTGCCAATCTGACCAATTCCACAGGCTACTGCCACATGTTTCATTGATAATAATCCTTTTCCTGTCATGGTTTCAGTTTCCCAATACTCATAGGGACCATCCGAAGGAATCGGTATACATATTCCATCATATTCCTTCTCAATGATTTTTCTGCCGAAAAAACTATTTCATCTACCTTGTGTACTACATCTTCATTAAAATGTCCGTATAACAGTCTTGGTTCAACACGAAGAAGTCCTTTGGGAAGTGCTATTCCTACTGCAATGACAGATTTACAATCAGGGTATAAATCTATGGGACGAAAATCAGTCGGTGCATCCGTAAACCTCTCCATTCCTCCGAATCCACATACATCAGCACCCAAACCCAATATTTTTTCTCTTATTTCATCTTTTCTAACCACATAACTCTCCCTAAAATTTCAAACAATCACATGCTTTCATTAAAAAACTGCATGCACTCATTCTTTCCATGCCAACCGCATTTTAAGAAAGTCCTTCATGTCCTTGTAAAAATCCATTGGTGGTGGCGTAATGTTGATTTGCTTAAGGGCTTTTTGAACCAGAGGATTTTTGTAGCAGCAGACTGCATTTGCCGACGCATAAAAAAGTACATCCATCTGGATTTTGTAGGCCGTATCCTGCGTAGTGCCAAGCATCTGAGCAAGCCTGTCCCGGAAGGCGTTTGCCAGGTCGTAATATTTTCTTTTGAAAATTGCAAGGCGTTCTACTGTAACATTTGTTTCTATCACCGGGTTAAGATAGGAAACATAGCGCATGTAATCTTGATTTGCGTTGACGATTCCTGCCCAGACTTCCGCAATCACTTCTGTCGTAAAAT
>CAMEET010000123.1 GCA_945915085.1 uncultured Treponema sp.
CTTTCGAAAGTTTATGATTCGTCCGCGCCAAGCGGACAGTCAAATGAAAGAGTTTGGTAAGAAACTCGAAGTATATTCAAATGGCGCAATATCAGCCATTTGAATAATACGTTGGTAGCTATATTTCTTTTTCTTAAACAAATTACTCTGGCAGCTGCAAAATTAAATCAACTTCACTTTCTGTGATTCCAAGGCTCTTTGCAATTTCTTTGATTGTCCAGCCCTGACGCTTCAAAAGGCGCACATTTTCGTTAACTTGTTGAGTAATTGAATTGCCACGCGCCGACGGATTTTTCTCCAAATCCTGTTTTGTAATCTGCTGAAGAACCTTAAACTTAGAATTTACATCTCTTGAAAGTCCCTGCAAATCAAGTTCAGTCTTTTTAATTCCATTTTGAACGGAATTCAAAGTTTCCACGCGTCTTTCTGTATCTGCAATCAAAGAATCAAGATTTTCAAGCTGTTCAAGCGCCTTCGAAATTTTCGGTTCGTTACGTAAAATAGCATCAACATTCATCTGCACATCTTTGATTTCCTGAGGCAAAGAAACAACCTGACGATTACAATCGTTCAAACGTTTTTCCAAATCTTTGATTTTATCAAACTGTGAATCAACATCAGTTTTTATGCGCTCCACTACTTCATTTTTCTTTTCAAGCCGTTCATACTGATTTGAAACTTCCTTAAGTCTGTCTTCATAATTTCGGACAGTTACTTCCATTGACTGCAAATCATCTTTTGTTGTGTTCAATGAAAGAATTCTGTCGTCAATTGTGTTAGAAAGTGCAATCATTCTATTAAAATTCTGTTCCAAAGTCACAACTCGACTTTTCTGTGCTTCAAAATTCGTAAGCTGATTTGAAATCTGGTCACTGATTTTTAAAACAAAGTTGTAGTTCTGCGCCAAATCATCTGCCGACTTAGAAAAATCTTCTATTTTGGCAAACGAATCTGTAAGTTCCTGCAGATTTTCATCAAGTTGACGCTTCATTTTATCCGCTTTTTCAAACAGCTGGATATTGTTCCGCACTTCCTGTAATTCTTTTTGAATTTCAATTACATGCGTTTGAATCATATTTGAATCATCCTGCATTTTCATGATGAATTTTGTTTCATTTGCCTGATTTTCCGCCTGAACATTCTGCATCTGTTTCTGGAAATCCTCAAGATTTTGTTTTGCTTTCAGATTCTGCTGTTCAATTTTCTGTTCGGTCTGCTCAAGCATATCATCGTACATTTTTTTGATATTATACTGGATTTGCGATGCAGATTTTTCATAATCAGCGATAGAATTTTGTGTTCGTTCCTGCAAATCTGCAATCTGACTATTCAAAGCGTCATGCTGCTTTTGAACCTGAATTTCATAATCATTCATATTCTGCAAAAGTTTTTGACCAATCTCGTTGATTTGACTCTGCCCTTTTTGATTGAAATTCTCAAGTTCATTTTTGAAAAGGCTGTCTGTGTCATCAAGCTGAGTTCTAATCTGAGTTTTCCAAGTTTTAAACTCCGAAAGTGCCGCATCAATAGTAGATTTACTTGTTTCCTGCTGAGAATTAATTGCTTCCTGGAAATCTTTGAAATTTGCAAGCATTTCCTCTTCTACTTTTGCAAGATTTGACTGAATCATATTCAAATTACGTTCAATTTCATGTTTAAGTTCCGCTTCAGAATTCTTTGAAATTTCTGAAATAGAAGAATTTGCATCCTGCTTAAACTTTGAAATCATTTTCTGCATTTCATCCACAGAATTCTGCAACTCTTCCTGCTTCTGTTCAAGCGAAAGTGAAATTTTGGAAATCTGCTCGGTTGAACGATTCTGGAGATTTTCGATGTTTATTTTGAAATTTTCAGTATATTTAGTTTCAAATTCACGGCGCGAATCTTCATATTCGTTTTTGAGAATAGTGAGTTTCGAATCAAGATTCTGTTTCCATTCTGCAAGATCTGAGTCAAACTGATTATTTTTTGTTGTAAGTTTCTGATTGAATGAACTTTCAAATTCCTGAAGTTTTGCACTCATGCTGCCAGTTGCAGTTGCTTTCAAATCATCAAGAGAATCATTTATATCTTTGATTTTTGCTTCAATAGTCAAAGAATCCTGTTTAATCTCATTACTGAAATCATCATGTTTTTGCTTTTGATTTGTCGTAAAGGTTTCAAAATTTTCAAGAATTCTGTTCTGAACATCTGACATTGCCGCACGCAAACTTTTTTCCAGATTATCCACATCACTTTGCGAAAACTGAATCTGCGAAAGTTTATATTCAATATCTTTTTTGTAGGAATTAAGCTGGGAATCCACATCATCTAAAATATGAAGATGTTTCACTTCACTTTCAGAAACGGCTTTTTTCACAGAATCTGAAATGAGTTTGGAAAGACTTTCCAGTCGATTATTTGTTTCAATCTGGAATGTTTCAATCTGATTGTTTGTAGACGAATGAAGTGCGTCAATTTTCTGTTCAGTTTCGGACTGAATTTTCTGCAAATCATTCTGAATTTCCGCAGCACGTTTTTCTGCATTATCACATTGAGTCTGAATATATTGTACAGAATTTTTTGCTTCTTCCACAGAACTTGATGCTTTTTGCGTAATATCTTCAAGCGAGTTTTTCAATTCATTCTGAACAATAGAAATTTCCTTTTTCAGATTTTCGGAGCGACTGTTGCAAGTGGAAATATTTTCATCAAAATCATTCTGAATTTTCTCCAGACGATTTTTGCAATTTTCTTCTATGATATCAAGCTGATTCAAGCGATTTTCCAATTCTGACTGCAAAGAATTGATTGCTTCCTTGTTTTCGGCTGTAAATTCTGAAAATTTCTGATTGTTTTGATCAGTTGCGTTTTCAAAAGCCTTGGAATACTGCTCCAAAAATGCAGCATAATCATCTTGAAATTTCTTAGTGATAGAATCATAATTCTGTTGATTTTGTGTTTGAAGCTGCAGAATCTGAGAATCATATTTTTCAGATATTTTTTGATTATCTTCAGAAAAACGCTGCTCCACTTTTGAAATAATTCCATCATTTTTGTTGCTCACAGAATCGAGCAAAGCAAGGTATTTTTTTTGCAAAGCATCCACTTTTTCTGCAAAACTTCCAGAAACTTCTTCAATTTTTTTGCTGAATCGTTCGTTCATTGTTGAAAGCCGCGCTTTTGTATCAGTCATAAAACTTTCTTCGGAAATTTTGTAAGTTTGAACAGTTTCTGACGATTTTTTTTCAAAAGAATCCTTGAGTTCTATAGATTTATCTTCGAGCATACTAGAAATCTGTTCAAATTTGTTTGTAATTGCCTCAGAAGCCGTCGTAAATTTGCCGGTAAGTTCCTGTTCCAGATTTTCAGTTTGAGTTTTAAGTTCGGAAAGGAATTTGTCAGAACGTTTCTGAGCCTGTTCACTTAAATGTTCAAAAGCGGTGTTTTCAAGTTTATCTGCGCGCTCAGAAGCCTGATCATAAGCCGCCTGGAACTTCTGCTGCATAGAAATAAGTGCGTTTTCGGCTGCATTTTTGGAATCTTGAATTTCCTGCGAAATTTTTTGTGCATAATTTTCATACTCAGATAAAAGTTTAGTGCCGATTGCTTTGAGCTGTTCTGCATTTTTATCCGCAAATTCTTTTGAAAGCCCCGGAATTTGTTTTTCAAGCTGCGAAACTGAATGTTCCTGTTTTGCAATTCTGTTTGAAACCTGTGTGATAAGCTGACTGGAATTCTGCAGACGCGAAAGATTTTCTTCCACATTATCAGTCATTTCATTTAAATCATTTAAAACTTTAGCATAACTGTCAATCTGATTTTTGATGCTGTTTATAGCTTTAATATTCTGGTCAAAAAGTTTTATTTTATCTGCAAATTCATCATTTTGCTGTTTTAAAAGTTTGATTGCAGCATTGGCACGTGTCTGTTCTGATTTAAAATCAGTTGCCATAAGATTATACTGCCCCTGCAATTCTTTAAAAAGCTTGAGCAAATCTTCCTGGCGTCTGTCTGCATATTTTCTGACTTTCGTGATGCCATCTTCATTCTGCTGTAATTTTCTAAAATAAAATGAAATTCCAAGTGAAATCACTATTGAAATTAAAATAGCAATTAAAATCGTCATATATCCCACCCATTTTATTACTTTTTTTAACTATTGCTGTAAATTATTAATCATCACCAAAAAATATTTTTTCCAGCTGATTGTAATGGAAAAATGAAACATCAGCAATTTTTGAACTTTTCTTTTTGAAAGGTCCAGGAGTTTGAATCCATGCGGATTTCATCCCAGCTTTTTTGGATCCCATTACATCATATTTGTGGCTGTTTCCAACGTACAAAATATTTTCACTTGGAACACCAAGTTTTTCTGCAAGTTTATTGAAAGGAATGACAGATGGTTTCAAAGCACCTGCCTCTTCTGCGCCAAGGACAACGTCGCAAATCTTCTTAATTCCCCAAATCTCCCCTTTTTGTTCTGGTGGAAAATCCGAAAGAATTCCAATCTTGTAGCCTTTATCCTTCAATTTTTTGATAAACTCAACGACACCTTTGCACGGTTTAATTGTTTCAAACTTTTTTTCAAGTCCGCTGTAAACTATTCTGTCCAGCTCAGAAATTGCAGTTTCTGGCGAACATTTTAAACGTTTTGCCATCATTTCTGCCTGAATCTGCTGAATATTCCCCGAAATTTCTTTTTTTCGCAGTTCATTTCGAACCAAACCATATTTTAAAAAGAAAAAACAATGAGTCAAAAAATGAAACGGCATGCGGATATTAAATTTCCAGGTTCTGTAGAGAGTTCCGTCAATATCAAAAGCAACGGCTTTTATCTCTGATAAATTTAAATTATTCACCTTATAATTTTACCATAATTTCGGAAAATAGTCATTAATTTTTTGTCGATTTGAAAATGTAAAATGTAAACTTGTAAAATGAAGCTGAAAATTTTTTTTATCTTTTTTTTATAAAATTTCTGGGTGTTTTCTCTTATTTTATTTTTTTTAAATTCTATTATATAATAATATTTATAGTTTATCTGATTAAAAAATCATTTTCAATCAGTATAGTTTCAGGAGGATATTTTATTATGAAAAAAATCAGATTATTAAGTGTTATTTCAACTTTGCTTATTTGCAGTTCATTCTTCTTTGTAAGTTGTCAGAAAAAAGAAGCAGCACCTACAAAAAATGAAGTAAAACAGGAAACAAAAGTTGAAACTCCAAAAGAAGTAACTGGTCTTCCTTTTACAGTTTATTGCAATGCTCTTTGGGCATCTCCTTTTTTTGAAGTACAAAGTGATTGGGAATCTATTGAAATTATTTTTGATTCTGTTCCAGATCCTAATTTGTTCATGTTCAACATTGTTTCAGATTCAGTTGAATCAGAACAGTCTTGGGGAACTGCTTATCACACATTGTATCCTGTAGCAGAAGAAAAAAATGTTTTCAATATTGAAGAATGTTTGTCTCAGAGAAAAAATGATGCTGGACAATCTTTGAAAGATTTGGGAGCTACAAAAATTTCTCAAATCAGAATTCAGTCAAAAGTTGCTGACGAAGTTTCTCTTTCAGCTTTGAGTGCTATTGTAACTAAGAAAGATGGTTCAAAAATGGCTGTAATTCCAACTGGTGACTGGGGTTCTACTGTAGAAGAAAACTAATTCTTCATTGAATTTTTTTTCATAATAGTCTTGATTTTGAATTTGGAAAAAGTTCTGAGATTTCTATTGAAATGACAGCGAAATAGGAAAATCTCCAGAAAGAAAATTTTCTGGTTTAAACCGGTTTAAAATGGAAAATTGATATTAAGGCTATATAACAAAGGCGTAATCTTTTATTTACTTTTTTGGCAATAATATGGATTTTATGTTAAAAGTGTAAAAGATTATGCCTTTTTTTTCGGTGGTTAACGCACAAGGGCTATGGAGCAGCGCAAAGCGGCCACTGGACTGAGCGAAGCGAGGGAAGCGGCTGACCGTTAGGGAACTGCGAAACAGCCCGGTTTTGCG
>CAMEET010000124.1 GCA_945915085.1 uncultured Treponema sp.
GCATTTTTAAACTCTGTCATCATATTTTGAAAATTATCAATATGCTGGCAGAGTTTTTCTTTATTGCTGATAAAAAGTTCTGTCCAAAGTGGAGCATTTATCATGGCAATTCTTGTCAAATCCTCAAAACTTCCACCGCCAAAAGCCGTAATTTCAGAATCTTTTGCACTTTCTACTAATGCACTGGCAATTACATGACAAAGTTGACTTGTAAAACCAATTTTATAATCATGAATATCGCAGGTTGTTTCTGTAATCCTTGAAAAACCAATTTCAGTGATAAACTTTTTCATCAGTTCAATATTTTCAGCTTTATTGAATTTTTCGGGGCAGAGAATGTAATTATGATTTACAAAAAAAGCAGCGTTTGAGTTTGCATAACCTTCTTTCTCACCGCCAGCCATAGGATGACCGATAATAAAATCTACATCATCACGCAGAATATTTGGAAGCTCTTTTGCAAAAATACCTTTAACTCCGCTGATATCAGTAACAATTGAATCAGGCTTAAAAAGTTGTTTATAATTTTTTAGAAAATCGATGGTTGCATGAGGATAAAGACAAACATAAAGAATATCACAATCGGCAATCATATCTTGAACCTTATCACTAGTAAAAGTATAGTCAACAACACCTTCAGATTTTGCTTGACTCAGACATGCTGTACTTCTGTTGCATGCATATATTTTTCCTGAAGAACCATTTTGACTCAAAATATTCTGTCTGATTGCCTTTGCAATAGAACCTCCCATAATTCCAAGTCCAACAATCCCGTAATTCAAATCTTTAAGTTTTCTCATAACAGCCTCATTTTCGAAAAAATCTGTAGTTTCCTGCGAACTCTTTTATTTAACTGTCCGTACCTAGCGAAAAATAAAATAAAAAAAACATCTGCAAAACTTTTATGAATTTTACAGATGTTTTTAGAATAACAGAGAATAACATTGATGTCAAAGGCAGCTTGCAGAATGTTCAGTGTGTAGAATGTTCAATTCAACAGCTATTTTGCAGCTTCAATTACAGCATCAAACGAAGGATTTGTATAATAATTTCCATTTATTTTGCTGAAAAGTAATGGATTTTTTGTATCACCTTTGAAAATCCATGAATTTTCGTTGTTAATTCCCCAAACAGTTACATTTCGCACTTTTTTTGGATAAGAAGATTTTTTTCCATATTTTTTGAGCATTTTAAAATATTCAGAATAAGCTTTTGCAGCCTCTTCTTCATTTTTTGCACCAAAATCCAGTTCTGTAACGTGAACATCATATCCAGCAGTCAAATATTTCTGCAAAGCTGATTCAAAACCTTTTACTCCTGGCCATGAAATTCCAACGTGAGCTTGCATTCCCATAACATCAATACGTGGTTTTACAGGTTTTCCGTTCACGATTTTTGGCTCAGCATTTCGAACATTGTCCATAAGTTTTAGAATTGCACTTGTTTTCCAAGCTCCATGGTCTCCGCCCCATTCCATATATTCATTGTAATCATTGTAACAGAGAACAACATCTGTAGGTGCATAAGCTGTGGCAAATCGAAAAGCGTTTATGATAAACTCATCATCACCATAAACTTGAAACCAGCGTGATCCACCACCATTTTGTGGACTTTTATTTTTTGTATCCTTTGTGGAACCTCTGAGCCAGTTCTGATTTTCGCCGGAATAAGTTTTACCGGCATCATCAGCACATGCTTCGTTTACAACATCCCAAGCCCAAAGAACATGTTCACCAGTGTTACGACCGGCATAACCATTTTTTTCTTCCCAGTCAGCTACATAATCCATCATAGTTTTAATGTACCATTCGTGACGGGCAGTCATTTCTTCTTCTGAAACAAGATTTGTAATCATATCACCGTTGTATTTTGCATGATAATCTTCTGCAAAAAAGTCATCGGAAGTTTGAGAGTGCCATGTTAAAACATGACCGCGAAGTTTTAAATTATTTTTGCTGCAGGCTTCCAAAATGTCTTCCAAACGTTTTTTTCCAGATAATTGAGCAGGAACTTTGATGGTAAGACCATTAGATGCAGTAAAATCAACTTTTGTAAATGAACTTGGGGCTTTACCGCCATACCATTCAGTCATAAACTGTGGTTTGAATTCATTTCCCATTGTTACTGAATTGGCATGTTTAACTAAGCCTTTTTGAACTTCTGGTTTAGAAAGTTCAGGAGCATATTCACATGCAATTCCAAAAGAATCAAAAATGTCTTCATAAGTTTCTTTTATCGAAGGAACACTTTTGTCCAGCCATTTTTTTTGTTTTTTCTCATTTTTTGATGCAGCAAAACTACATGAAAGACTCAAAATCAAAGTAGAGAATAAAATAATAATAAGTTTTTTTTGTGTGTTTGTCATAATAATTATTATAAATGGAAAGAAATGGTTTTGAAATGGGGAAAATATCTTATTTTACTTGTCTTTATAAAAATTTTTTTGTAAATTTATTTTCATGCAAAAAATCAGATTTTACAGAAATAAACCAATTTTGATAATTTTTCTTCTATTAATTGGGCTTTGTGCGTGGTATTTTCTTTTTTCAGGAAAATCAGATAATCAAAAAGTAAGTTACAGCGAGTTTTATGAAAGTGTAAATCAAAATGAAGTAATAAAAGCGGAACTTGCAGAAAACAAAATTATTTATGAACTTAAAGACGGAACAAAACTGGAAACACAAAATCCTTCATCACCTTCGTTGAAAGAATTTTTATTATTGCATGATGTGGAAATTCATCAGCAGGCAGATTCTTCGCAAATAATTTCCACCATTTTTGATGTGATTTTTTATCTGTTCTTTTTTGGCATCATCATAATTGCTTTTCGGAAATTTATCAGCCCGAATACATTTAAAGTTGTACATAAAACAGGTGTGAAGTTTGAAAATATTGTGGGCATGGAAAATATCAAAAAAGATATGGTACAGATTGTCAAAATGATGCAAAATCCATCTGAATATGCAAAGAAAGGAATGAGATTGCCAAAAGGAATACTTTTGGAAGGCGCACCTGGAAATGGAAAAACACTTTTTGCGAAAGCTCTTGCAGGAGAAGCAAAGATCAATTTTATTCCAGCAAAAGCTACCGATTTTGAAAGCATGTTTATGGCAATCGGACCAATGAAAGTAAAACTTTTGTTCAGAAAAGCACGCAAAAAGGCTCCATGTATTGTTTTTATAGATGAATTTGATGGAATTGGCACCGTAAGAAATTATAGCGGTTCGGCAATTGAAACAGAAAACACAAGAATTGTTACAGCCCTGTTAAACGAACTTGACGGATTTGAAAAAACAGATGGAGTTCTGGTAATAGCTGCAACAAACAGCATAAAGGCACTGGACCCTGCGTTAATTCGGCCGGGACGTTTTGATGCAAAACTGACTGTTCCTTATCCCGACTTTGAAGCCAGAAAAGAATTGATCCAGCTTTACACAAAAGGAAAAAATCCAGCTCCAGAGTGTACTCAAGAAAAACTTGCAAAAATGTTCGAAAATTTCAGCTGTGCAAAAATCGAAACCGTACTGAATCGAGCCAGTTTGATTGCTAATCAGCAAGAAAGAACAGAATTTACACTTTCAGACGTTACAAAAGCAATGCAGGAAGCGTAGGATTATAAAAAAAATTGAAGAAAGCACTGCCACGATAATTATAAAATGGACGATTTCAGCCTGAATCATATTTTTTACGATAAATTTCAAAGAAATTATTTTTTTAAATTTCATTTTCTGCAAAAAATCACAATTCCGATTTATAAACATCGGCTGTTATGTAATCATGATTAAAATGTTCGGTAAACCGCTTTAAATCTTCAAAACTTATGCTGACTGATGCAGTGTTTCGAAGAGGATGAACAATTACTTTTTTTCCTTCAAAATTTCTGTCGAACAGAACTTTTACAGCACATTCATTATCAAACATAATGCAAAGCGGCGTTACTGAGCCTGGAGTAATGTTAAGATATTTCATCAGTTCATCAGTATTGCAGAAACTGAGGCGACCATAACCAAAGGCAGCGGCAATCTTCTTCAGATCTGCCCTCTCATGCAAAGCCATACTCACAAGTCCATAATTATGATTTTTATCCTTCACAAAAAGATTTTTTACATCCATACCTTCAAGCAAAATTTCTACATCCATGGAGTCTTCTTCCGAAAAAATCGCTTTGTGTTCCTGCATTTCAAAAGGAATATTCAAATCAGTCAAAATCTGCAAAATATGTTCCATACAAACTTTCCTTAATTACATTTTATCATTTTTATCAGCGGAGAACAATTGAGAGGGAAACATTTGACAATGTATTTTTTTATGATAAAATATTTTCATATCATATATTATAGAAAAAATCAGAGAGTTGTTATGCAAGTTCAATATTTACCTGTAAGTTTTTTTCTAAAATTTGAACAAAGTGTTTTTGCAGATACAAATCCAATTTTTATTCTTCGCAGCATGATGGGAAAAAATCTTCGTTCGATGTGTTGTATTTCTAAAAAATCAACTTGCCCGGAATGTCTTTATAACAGAACATGTGCATATTCTTATTTGTTTGAAACAATTTTGCCGCAGAATAATTCAACTCTTCCAGGACGGAACAGAGGTTCTCATCCTTTTTCATTTTCACAAAAGCAAAACTCTGGCTGGAAAAAAGAAATTGAAAACCTTGATTTTACGCTTACTTTATTTGGAAAAGCAATTGATTATCTTCCGTATATTTATGCTTCTTTTGTTCGTGCAGGAAAAGACGGAATTTTTAAAAGCCGAACAAAGTTTGAAGTTACAAAAGTCTGCTGCAACGGCAAAGATATTTTGATTGGCGAAAACAAGTTGAATACAGATTTTGAAAATTATGAATGGAAAAGCGGCGAAAATATTTTTGGACAAAATTCAGAGCAGGAGATTTTAATTGAACTCCGTTCGCCTCTTCGTTTTAAAGTGAACGGAAAATATACGAAAGATTTTTCGGCCAGTGATTTTATGAATTGCCTTTATCGCCGTGCAAAAACTTTGTGTCATTTGTATGGTGAATATGATTTAAACTGTGAAGAATATATTCCAAATAAGTCAATTACAATAGAAGAAAAATCTCTAGTTTGGAGAGATACTGTGCATTATTCAGCACGTCAAAAAACAGCAATGGAACTTGGCGGTTCAATGGGAAGTTTCAAAATGAAAGGTATTTTTTCAGATTTTGAACTTTCACTTCTGGAATTGGCAAAAATTGCCGGTGCAGGTAAAAATACAAATTTCGGACTTGGGCAGATAGATTATTGGATTAGATAGATTTTTGAGTGTGGAGTGATTAACTTTTTTATGGGAGGAAAAGGAAAGTGGAAAAAGAAGAAATAAAGTTTGAAGAAGTTGTGATTGCGGCATGGCTTCATGATGTCGGAAAATTTGCTCAAAGAGCAGATATTCAGGAACTTTATAATAAAAATTCAGAAGGTATGTACTGCAAGACAACAAAAGATGGAAGATATACTCATCAGCATGTTGTTTATACCGAAGGGTTTTTGAATAAGTATAAAGATGTCCTGCCTGATGGATTAAATGTTACGAACATAAAAAATCTTGCAGCAAATCATCATAATCCTTCTTCGTATTACGACTGGATTATTGCAGAAGCAGACAGATTGAGCAGCGGTTCTGACAGATGTAATATTCTAGGAATTGCACAAACTAAAGATGAAAGTGAATTTGATGAAGAAAAGAATAAACTGAAATTCTATGAAAAACCGATGATTCATATTCTTTCAACATTGAAACTTGATGATAAAAAAACTGAAAGTGCGTTCTGCAAAATGCTGCCTCTTGAAAATGCAAATATTATTCCTTCGTTAGATTGTAAAACTTCAAAAGAGGAATATTTAAATTTATGGAAAGAATTTTCATCAGATTTTGAAAAATTAAAGGGACTTAATTATGACGAATTTTTACTTTCGCTGAACACATTGCTTGAGCGTTACT
>CAMEET010000125.1 GCA_945915085.1 uncultured Treponema sp.
ACAGATGTTGGAAACCTTTTTTTGGGGAATTATATTTTACTGCTTGCCTTCCCGTAAAAATCTACCATTTTGATTTGAAATTCCTCTAGAAAATGGTCGATTTCATTTTTTTGAGTGTCCCAGTAGATTTTCTGTTTTGCATATCCTCTGGCTCCTGCAAAAGTTGAATTTCTGTAATATTGTCCCGAAGTATTATCTTGAAAAAAATCATAATAAACATCAATGATATGTAGCGTTTTTCTTTTATTTTGAGTGTTTTCTTCGATAATATTATTTTGATTATCAGCAGAATTAACTGTAACTGTATCTGAATAAGTGTAAGTTGCCGTAAAAGGAATGGAAAGTGCTTGATCCATTTGAAAAAGTTCGCGGCAATCATGTACTTCAAGACCTTCTGCCTGCCAAGATTGACCAAGCTGAACTTTTTGAGATGGAAAAGAAGGAATGTTTCTGACAGTCGGCAAAAAATCGCTGCTGCAGTTATAAAATTCACCATTTTTTCTTCTATATAGATTTACAGAATTTTCTTCGCCCCAGGAAAGAGTGTCGCCTGTTCGTTGTATGAGCGAATTCTGCGTTGTCATGTAATCAGTTTGAAGGTATTCGCTACCGTCTTCGAGAATGTCCAGAACCGTGGAAGAAGTGCGGTTTATAAATTCTGTTTTATTATTCAGTCTGCCGTTAAAATAAGCTTCTTCGTAAACTGTGGAAATATGCGAAAAAGCATCTCCTTTTTTGTGTACAAATTGAAAAAGAATTCCTTCATTCTGCTGAGAAAAAAAACAAAAAGAGAAAACAAAAAAGAGGATGAATAAAGTGATTTGTTTTTTGATTTTTTTTGCAATCATGACTTTATTATACTTTAAAAATTAGTTTTTTCAATTATAATATATTCGTTTTCAAAAAGTAAGTTGAATAGGTGTCTTCATGATAAAAAAAATTATAGAAAAAGCACTAGAAAATCCAAAAATTTTATTGATTTTGATAATCTGTCTGTCAGCACTATTAATCATTCAGTTTTTCAAAAATTTTAATGATAAAAAAAACGTGAGAAAAGATGCTGTAAAAAGATCAAAGGCTGTAATAGGCGGTCAAGTTGCCGAACAGATTGCTCCTTTTCTGCCGAATTTTCCCGCAAATCCTTCTGATGCAAGATTTATTGGAAAACCTGTAGATTTTATTGTTTTTTCGGGGCTTTCAGAAACTGAAAAAATTGATGAGATTCTGTTTGTGGAAGTAAAAACTGGAAAATCTGCGTTGAACGAAAGAGAAAAAGAAGTTAAAAAGGCGGTGGAAAAGGGAAAAGTTCGTTACGTTGAATATAGAATTAATTAAAATAATAATAGATTCGTTTTTTATCAAAATTTTAGATTTTTTTTAGAAAATCTGCTTAAAATTTTGTATAATTTTGATTAGTATTATATGACAATAAAATCAAATGAGGGAAAAATGAAAAAAATTGCAAAAATATTTCTGTGTTTATTGATTTGTGTTTTATCTTCTTGTGCTTCATCGAAAGTTGAAACAAAAGAAAATCTTCAGACTGTTGAAAATGCAAATTCAAGCAAAAAAATCAAACCAATAAAGTATAATGAAGAGAAATATCAGCAGGCATATAAGAATCGTGATTATGAAACTTGTCTTGGTATGCTTTTGTATCAAACAAGAAAAAAAGCTGACATTCGAGACAATCTTGACTTGGGAATGCTTTATTTTTTAACTGGAGATTATGCACAGGCTTCTGCTGTATTCGAAAAGACTGACGCACAAATGTATGATTCCATCACAAAAAGTGTCACAAGAACAATTGCAAAAGCTGTTGGAAATGAAAATGCAAAAGAATATACTGGAAATGTTTATGAATATCTTCTTGTCAACACAATGAATTCACTTTGCTATTATCTTCAGGGAGATTTGAATAGTGCTGTAAATCAACTTACAAAACTATCGGATTTAAAACTTCCGGAATACAGACGGCTTTATGGAGAAGTAATTGTGGGTGATGAAATGGATCCGTCTGCAAAAGAAGAGTATAATTCCAGTTTGAAATCATTAAAATCTTACAGTATAGATTCTTCAGTTTTTTCATCAGCTGCGCCAAAAAAGCCGACAGAAAAAGATTTGTATAAAGAATCGGCTCTTGCAAGATATTTGAGTTTGATTTTGCGTCAGGCAGACGGAGATAAAAGTCAGATTGATTCAGATTCTATGGTACTAAAATCTCTGATTAAAGAGTTTGATTCTGCTGATGCAAAAATTCCTGTAGGGTATGGTCGCATAAATGTGCTGGCTCTCGGTGGTCTGATTGGGAAACAGGTTGAAAAAGAATTATACTTTCCATCAAAATCAACATTTTTTTATGTGCCGACAGGAAATTCATCGTACAGTCTTCTTCCGATGCAATTCAAATTTGTTTATCCTTTTTATGAAAAAAAATCAACAGTTACAGGAATTGATGTTGTTGTGAATGAAATCGGCTCTAAAAAAACAGTTTTAATAGAAAATTTCAATACAAATCTAGAAAAATCTGTTGCTCTCAGGGCAAAAAAAGAATATGAAGCCAGTATGTCACGAAGTATTACGAAAAAAGTAAGTGCTCTTGTAGCTGGAATTGCAAGTATTCATGCAAGTTATATTGGAATGCAAAAATTATCAAGTAGTAGAGCGGCTTACGCTATAGCCCGTGTATCTTTTGCGGGAGTATGTGAATCTACAAAAGTCGGACTTGCTGCAATTGATTTGACAGAAACTGCCGATATACGACAGGGAGAGTTTTTCCCAGAAACTGTGAATGCTGCAGGGTTTACAGTTCCTGCTGGTCATTATACTGGCAAAGTAGTTTATCGTTTTTCTGATGGAACTGTTTCTGAAAAAAAATTTGAAACGGACGTAAAAGAAGGAAAACCATCGCTTGTTGTATCATCATGCATAAAATAAGTGATTTTTTTTTGTGAAAGATGTTTTTATTCATTTTCAATTTAAAAAAATGAATGTATAATAATAAAAAATGTTTAATTTCGATTTTTTTATTTTGGGTGACTTTTTGCTTCATCAGCCCTTACAATGCAAGTATGTCAAAACTCTCTAACGCTTAAAGTTTTAATATACTTGTTTTTACAGGCATCATAAACTGCAAATTCTTGTCACGGTTTAAAATAGAAAACTCGAAATTGAACCTAAAAAAGAGAGGTATTGTTTAATGAAAATTAAAAGTTTTTTGGGAATGTTTTTGGTTTGTTCATTGTTTTTCGTATCCTGCGGTTCAACATCTGTAAAAAGATATGATTCAAAGGATAATGTAAAAGATTTGAGCGGATATTGGAACGAAAATGATGTGACAATTGTCTGCAACACTTTGATAGAATCGTGCATTCAATCAAAAAGAGTTGCAAACTTTCAGAAGAATAATGGACGTGCGCCTATAGTAATTATTGGAACAATTAAAAATAAAAGTGTAGAGCGCATTGACACTTCTATTTTGTCAAAAAGATTTCAGAATGCAATCATAAATGACGGAACTTTGGAATTTGTTGCTGATGCAAATCAAAGAGAAGAACTTCGTGCTGAAAAATATGATCAGGCTGAAAATGCATATGAAACTGCAAAATCTATTGGAAATGAAACAGCTGCAGATTTTATGCTTCAGGGAAGCGTAACTACAATTGTAGATACTGAAGGCAGACAGCAGGTGCGTACTTATCAGGTTGATATGCAGTTGATTGACTTGGAAACAAATAAAATTATCTGGTCTGACCAAAATAATGATATCAGAAAATATATCAAAAAAGCAGCTGCAAAATTCTAATTGTACAAAAACAGGAACAATATGAAAAAAATAGGCTTTTTGACTTTTTTTATGTTCTCTGCATGTCTTGTGTTTTGTGCTAAAAACAAAATGCCAGAGTGGATAATTGTCCCATCGAATGTTTATCCTTCTGATTTATATTTAAATGGAACTGGTAGTGGAGAAAATCGTGAAATGGCTGAACTTGAAGCAGTAAAAAATCTTGCTTCTGTTTTTGGTCAAACTGTTATTTCTCAAAATGTTGCTTCAAAAAAAATGGAGCAGGCAATTTCTGATGGAAAAATAGGATTTTCTTCTTCTGGAAATTTGCAGCAGAATATTACAAGTCAGATACAGGCAGAAAATTTGATTGGAATTGAAGTGGCTGAATATTTTTATAATAAGTCAGAAAAAAAATGGTATGCCATTGCAATTCTTGAAAAAGCAAAAACTTCTGCAATCTATGAAAATTTTATCCAAAAAAATGATGATGAAGTAAGAAAAGCTGTAAAAAATGCTGAAAAAGATTTAAAATCATTTTATGGATACAGTGAAATAGCTTTTGCCCTTGAAATTGCTTTGGAAAATGAAAAACTTTTAAAAAATCTTTCTGTAATTGATTTTGAAAAAGCTGATTCTCTTTCACACAAAGTTGTTCCGCTTCAAACTTTGCAGTCTTTACAAAAAAATATTGCTGACAACATTACAATTTTTATAAATCTGAAAAATGATGAAGATAATAAAATCAAATCGGCTTTTCAGGATATTTTTTCAAAGTATGGATTTAAAACTTCAACAACCAAGAAAGAAAGATATGGTTTGACAGGGAAATATAATTCCGAAATTTCCAAAAAAGGCAAAGTTTCATACTGTACATATACTTTGGATCTTCAATTTTCTGATTATGTGGAAAAAGAAGAATTGTTTGCAATAAATTTAAAAGGGAGGGAAGGTGCACCATCGGAAAATGATGCAATAAACAGAACTTATAGAGTTCTTGAAAAAAATATTGGAACAGAATTCAGTGAGAATTTTGATTCTTATATTAATGATTTGTCTTATAAAAAATAAAAATATATGGAGATTTTTATGAAAAAAAGCATTTTTATTCTTTCAGTAGCAGCAGCTTTGTTATTTACAAGTTGTGGAACTACAAAAACAGTAAAAGGTTCTGGAATTAAAGGGAATGCAGCAAAAGTTCAGAAAAGTTATGTGACAATTCTGGATTATCAAGGGGCATCTTTTGGTTCAGAAATCCCTCAGTGGGTTGTTGAAATTGGTAACGGAAATTATTCAGCAGAAGCACTTTCACCAATTCTTCCTGGAATTTCTGGCAAAAAACCATTTGTTGTTGTTGCACGTGGCGATAATCTTGAATATACACGTCAATGGGCAGACCTTGTTGATGTAGAAAACCAAGTTGGTGATGAAATGCAGCGAATTGTTGGAAAAGCTGTTTCTGCAGTTCAGAAAGGACGTGCAAAACAGGTTGGTGACACAAAAGATGCAACAGTTTTGGAACAGGAACTGAATATGTATAAACAGGCAGTTTCTGCAGTAGAATTAAACGGTTTGGAAAAAATCGCTTCTTATTGGATTCAGAAAGAAGTAAAACCTTCAAAAAATTCAAAAGAGTCAAAAGTTTATTATGAATATTATGCAGTTTGGGGCATGAATAAAAAACTTTACGACCTTCAGATTCAGTCTGCTTTGGATGGTGTTGAAGACAATACTGACGAAGGAAAAGCTTTAAAAGAAACTCTTTCACTTAAACTTCAGAATATGATGATTACTTCAAATGATGAAACAATCACAGAAGAAGCTGACGAAGAAATCTAATAATTCAAAATTCTTTAACACTTGAAAATCAGGATGCAAAATTTCAGTATTTTCTTTGCATCTTGATTTTTTATTTATTTGAAACTTTACAAAAACTTTTTTTGGGGGAGTTTTATGATTAAAAACTTGAAAAAAATCTTTGCTGTTTTGTTGATACTTTTTTTATCATCATCACTTTTTTCTGATGAAAATGCAGCTTCAGATTATGATGATATTTTTGCAAATCAAAAAATAGAAAAAGATGATTTTTATACTA
>CAMEET010000126.1 GCA_945915085.1 uncultured Treponema sp.
CAGCCCTTACAATCCTTGCCACGGTTTGTAAATCAAATACTCGAAATTGAACCTAGTATATTTTAAAAAAAAACTTGGAGGTATCATGCCTTTTTTGTTGAGTTATACTCGTAAAGAGATTGATAGTGTTTTTTATGATGCAAGAATTGCTTTCAGTTTGCATCTGGCTGTAAGTAAAGATGGAAAGAATTTTGTTGCTTTGAATAATAATTCTGGTGTTCTATTTGCAAAGGCAAGTGAAAATGATGACGGCAGTTTAAATCCTAAAACTTTGGGTTTCCCAATTATTGTATCAAAAAATGATTTGCAGGAGTTGGGATTTGTTTCTTTTGATGATGGCAAATCAGTATCTTATAACGAAATTGATAAATCTTATGCAGTGGCAGCTATGCTTCTTGGACCAGACGGACAGGTTTTTCAGGAAAATAAAAATGAAAAGGATGCAGTTTTATTTTTCACTGATGATTTTGTGCATTATAGCGAATCTCAAAAAATTCGATTTGAAGATTACGAGAAAATCAAGAAAAATGCTTTTTTACAGATGGAAAAGCTGGAGCCTGAAAACTTCAAATATAATGTGGAGCAATTACAAAATGTAGTTTCAAAGATTGAAGGAGCTTTACCTTGTAATGTAATTCAGATTTCTGAGAAAACGTATGAATATTTGTGTAAAAAACTTGGTGAACGAAAAAATATTGAAATCAGACTGCCAGAAAATATAAAAGTCACTTCAAAAAAGGATTTGCAAATGGTGAGGGCAGAGGCAGTTTACAGTGATGGAACTGTTGCAACAAAAAAAATCATTTGGGATTTTGACAGAATTGATTTTTCACAAAAGGGAAAACAAAAAATTTATGGTGAAATATATTGTCCACATTTTCCATTTCCAATTGCATCGGACAGAGCTGATCCTGATGTTTTCAAATGGAAGGGAAAATATTATTTTATTGCAACAAATGATGCTGACCAAAATCATACTTTGTATATGAGGCAAGCTGATTCAATAGAGGAAATTGCAAATGCATCTGAAAGTTTAATTTTGGATTCAAGTACTTATAAAAATATTGGTGGACTTTTGTGGGCACCAGAGTTTCATGAAATTAATGGAAAGTTATTTATTTTCTTTGCAGCTACTCCAGGTGAATTTTTTTGGGAAGAAAGTCATGTTATGTGTTTGAAAGAGGGTGGAAATCCTATGAATCGTAATGACTGGTCTGAGCCAAAACGAATTTGCAGAATGGATGGAAGTGAGCTTTGTGAAGCTGGAAAAGTTATTACATTGGATATGACCTGTTTTTTGTGGCAGGATGAATATTATGTAATCTGGTCACAGCGACAATTTGTGCCTGTTGATTTAGGTGCCTGGCTTTATATTGCAAAACTTGATGAAAATGAACCATGGAAACTGAAAAGTGAACCTGTTTTGCTTTCTAAACCTGAATTTGGCTGGGCAAATAATCATACTTTTGTGGATGAAGGACCTTTTGCTCTTATTCGTGATGATAAACTTTTTGTAACTTTCAGCAGTGCAGCAGTGGATACTTCTTACGTCGTGGGACTTTTGCAGATTGATAAAGGAAAAAATCTTTTGGAACGCAGTAACTGGAAAAAAACTGGTTATCCGCTGCTTACTTCGCGAAGTATTCAAGGAGAATTTGGAACTGGTCACAATGCGTATGTAATTGATGAAGATGGTGAAATCTGGAATACTTATCATGCAAGACCTGGAACTCAGGCTCCTCGCTCAAGCGGAATCAGGCGTGTTCATTTTGATATAGACGGTGAACCTGTTCTTGATTTGACAGAAGAAAATGATGTTCGAAAAGATTTAAAAAAAGTTGAAATTGAGGTAGAAATTCAGTAGGTTTTATAAATAAAAGAAATTTGTATAATTTGGAATTCAATTTGAATGGCTGGAGTTTTCTGGGGTAGCGATGTGGAGTGCGCGAAGCGGCCACCGCAATGGAGCGAAACGTATGTGAAGCGAAGTGAGGAGGCTGGAGCGATAGCGGAACACGGAACGTAGCGACGGCCGAAGGCCGGACCCCCCTGAATATTAAAACAATCTTCTTGTATTTTTATAGGAGAAAAATTTTGGATAGTTTAAAAATTGGAATTTCTATTATTCTGGCTGCAGTGATTCTTGCTTTTGGACTTGCAAATATTATTACGCCAGAACGGAGTGTTTCTGTGCGTGGACTGGCAGAAAGGGAAGTGGATGCCGATCTTGCTGTGTGGAATATGAGTTTTTCAACGGGTGAGAACAGTCTTGAAGCAATTCAGAAGTCGATTGTGGAAAAAACTGAAGTCATCAAAGAGTATCTGATTAATCATGGACTGGAAGAAAGTGATTTTACTGTACAACCAGCTGCGATTACTGACAATTCTTTGAATTCTTATATGGACCAGACAAAAATTACTTACACTTTTATTGCAAGACAGACAATTTTGGTGCGCTCTGCAAAAATTGCGGCGGTAAAAAGTGCTTATGCAGATTCTCTGGAACTTGTTTCGGCTGGAATTGCTGTGAATCAAGATTATGATTCCAAAGTAAGTTATGAATTTACAAAACTGAATGACATTAAACCTGAAATGATAGCAGAAGCTACAAAAAATGCCAGAACGGCAGCGGAACAGTTTGCTCGCGATTCTAACAGCAAAGTTGGTAAAATAAAAAAAGCAAGTCAAGGACTTTTTACAATTCAGGATGCAGCTGCAGGGCTAGAAGATAAAAAAAATGTGCGTGTTGTGAATACTGTGGAATATCTGTTGAAGTGATTTTTTTTTAATTTTTTGAAAGTGCGGTTATTCAATGCGATAAAAAATGCGGTAAAAAAATCCTAGTCTTATTAAAAAAAGCATATTATAATAGAAGAATGTTGATGTGGATGTATTTACTCACTGCTTTGATTTCGCTTGGATGTGTGGTTTATTATTTTGAAACGACTTTGAATAAATCTAATCAAAAGCAGCTGATGATTTTGATTTTTACTGCACTTGCAAATATTTCTCATTTTTTTGCGGTTACTTCAAATACTTTGGAAGCATACCTGACATCTTACGTCTTTTATTATCTTGGAAATATTCTTTCGATGATTATGCTGGTGCTTTTGATTATTGAAATTTGCGGTTTCAAAGATAATAAATATCTGCGGCGCGGTTTGTTTCTTTACGGTTTATTTCTCATCATTTTAGTGTGTTCAATTGATAAGAGTAATTTGTATTATGTTTCTTATGAATTTGTAAAAAATGGAAATCTTGCTTCTTTGCAAAAAGTTTACGGTCCTTTACATTCTCTTTTACTTATATTGATTTTTGGCACAAATATTTTGTGTATAATTTTTACGATAATTGCGTTTATAAATAAAAAAGCTTTTTCTACACGCATTGCCGCAATTCTTTTGATGATGTTTTTAACTACTGCGATTGTTTATCTTTTGCCAAAAGTTTTCCATTTAAAACAAGACGGACTTCCATTTGCTTTTACAGTTATGGACATTATGTTCATTGTAATTTTTAAACGTGCCAGCATGTACGATATGTCTGATAATCTTCTTCGTGTTTATGAACAGCGTTCTGAATATGGTTACATTGCATTGGATAAAAAGTATCGCTATGTGGGTGCAAGTGAATTTGCCTTAAAACTTTTTCCAGAATTAAAGAATATTCGTATTGATTCTAAGATTGAAAAATATATTGATGATTGTGAATGTGCATTATGTCATAACCTAATGCCTTGGGTTTATAAATGGGATGAAATTCATCATCAAAATTATGTTTATACAAAAGATGATGTGACAGCGGCCTGCAGTATTAAAGATATTAAATATAATGGAAAAAAAGTTGGTTTTTTAATAGAAATGCGTGATGTTTCCAAGCAGCAGAAATATATTGATTTGATTAACACGTACAACACTCAGTTGGAAACGAAAGTTCAGGAAAAAACAAAAAAAGTTCAGGAGATTCAGGATTCAATTATTTCTGGAATGGCTGCAATGGTTGAAAGCCGTGATAACAGTACTGGTGGTCATATTCGTAGAACTAGTGAAGGTGTGAAAATTTTTGTTGAGCAGTTGATGCATCCTGAAAACAACAAATGGCATTTTACTGACAGTTTTTGTAAAAATTTGATTAAGGCAGCTCCTATGCATGATTTGGGAAAAATTGCTGTTGATGATGTAATTTTGCGAAAGCCGGGAAAATTTGAACCGGAAGAATATGAACAGATGAAAAAACATTCTGCTGAAGGTGCAAAAATTGTAAGTCAGGTGCTTTCAAATGTTGATGATGCTGAATTTGTGCAGATTGCTGTGAATGTTGCGCATTATCATCATGAAAAATGGACTGGAAAAGGTTATCCTGAAGGTTTAAAAGAAAAAGAAATTCCGATTGAAGCTAGAATTATGGCATTTGCGGATGTTTTTGATGCGCTTGTGAGTAAACGCTGCTACAAAGATTCGTTCACTTTTGACAAAGCTTTTGAGATTATCAAAAATGATTTGGGAAACCACTTTGACCCGGAACTGGGACCTGTTTTTTTGCAGTGTCGTGAAAAACTTGAAAATTTTTATTCTTCTTTATAATTTGTGAAAACAAGGTCTGTCCCTTTTTTGATTTCGCCAGTTTGAAATGTGAGTTGCAGATTGGGATTTATGCAGCGCACCGAGCGTGAAGCCACCGCCTTTGGCGGGTCTGAAAGACCGGAGCGATAGCGGAGTGGCGGAAGGCGACTGACTAACTGCACTTTGCTAAGAAAATAAAACTTATGCCAAAACTCAAAATTCGGGCAAATTGAATGTTTGGGTTTTTAGCACAAGTAAGAAGGGTGTTTATTGTTTAAATTAAGCGTTGCAGGCATGGTCGAAAGGAACTGTTGGTGTTTTTTCAGTAGATTTTTCGATTGGAAGTCCCATGCAGTATGCAAAATCGAGGGAATCGCAGATTGTTTCGCTGGAAGGCAATTCGTTTTTTTCGTTGTAATTTTCTTCCTGTGAGAGACTGATTGCTGTATGTTTTGGAAAATTTGATTTTTGTGTATGTTTTTTGAGTTGTTTTGCGTTGATTGTGATTATGTTTTCTGATTTATTCATATTGTTTATCCTGTCTAATTTTTTGTTTCTGAAGTAAACAAAAAGGTTTATCATTACGATTGCGAGGTTCAAAAAGTAAACTGCAAGCACATAGTTGAACTGATGATTTATGATTTTTGCTGAAATTCCTGAAATGTAGCCAGTGATTATTAAAAAGATAAAGGCAAGGCTTGTCCCCTTTGTTGTTCCTGCTTTGTAAGCTTTGACTACATTCAGCGGCCATGAAAAACCGAAACATACTAACATTCCTGCTTCAAAAAGGTGTGCATAATTCATTTTGTAAATCCTCCAAAATCAAATTAAAATTTGTTATCTGGTTAAAGTTCGAGTTTTCGATTTTAAACCGTGGCAAGGATTGTAAGGGCTGGCGAAGCCAGTTCCGAAGCGTAGCGAAGGAATGGAGGCGCTTTGACGCCGGAACCCTGAAAAGCCTGTTTTTTGCGAAGCAAAAAGCCACTCAAAATAAAAAATCTAAAACTCTAAATTTTACCTTTATTTTTTTCGCCTGTGCGAAATGGATGTCCTTTTTTTTAGTGGACGGTTGTATAATATCACAATGAAAAATTCAGACAATTTTTTGGAAGTTAAAAAAATTATTATGAAAAATAAAATTTTTTTTACTTTCAAAAGGTTGAAATGTTCGGTTGTAAATTGCGTTTTGTGGTATATTAATTTTATGAAAACGGATAAAAAAGAAAATTTAAATTCTA
>CAMEET010000127.1 GCA_945915085.1 uncultured Treponema sp.
GATGTAACTCAAGTTTTCCTTGAAAGAATGGGTCTTAGAAGTGCCCCAGAAGATTGGAGTGGAATATGGACAATGACAACAAAATAAATGAAGAAAATCTTGTTTTGAACGAAAAAAATGAAATTCATCAGGAAGTAATGCTCTTTTTGGGTGATGAACTTGAAAATATCCATAAAAGTTCTCAGGGACAGACTTATGATATTGAAAAAGAGTACGGTAAAACAAAAAAAAATAAATCTTCATTCGTAGTGTTGATTCTTGTAGCGTGCTTTTTGTTTGTCACTGGAATTTCCTTTTTGATTCACAAAATTGTCACCGCCCAGAATGCAGAAATTCAAGTGAGCCTTCAAAAATTTGATGATTTGAATTTAAAAGGACTTTTGGATACAGTTTCGTCTGCACAAAGTAATTATGACAATGCTGTAAAAACAAAAGCAACAATTGAAGCAAATATGGAAACAAAACTGAAAAGTGCATCGGAAACTTATGAAAATGAAGTTTTTGTGCTTGATTCGTTAAAACTTTCAAAATCTCAATATAACGATAGACTTGAAGAAATAAAAAAACAATATAACGATAGTGTGACAGAAATTCACAAAGAATTTGATGAATCTATTGCTCAGGCTGAAAAACAGATTCAAGAGTATAAAAAACAGCTTGCAGAATTTGACACGGCAAAGATTGAAGCGGCACGAGAACAGGAAAAAGCTTTAAACAGTGAAAGACAACTTAGAAAACTCGAAACCGAAAAACTTACCAAAATGTATGAAGATAGAATTTCCGAAATTAATAATTCTATGGAAGAATTGCGTATAAAAAATAATGAAGAAATGCGCAGAACTGTAATGGAAGTTACAAATAAATATCAGGCTGAAATCGATACTTTGGATCCGCAGTTGAATGATGAAAATGCAAATTCCATTATTCAGGAAGTGAGCATGTATGATGTAAATAATTTTGCCGGTAAAAAATTGTTTGCAGAAAGTGAAATTGATTCGGAAGAAATTGAAAATGCAATGAACGCTTATCAAAATTTTTATGATGAATATGATTATATTGATAAAACAGTTGCTTCCATTCCGCAGAAAAAGTCAATTCCACAATATGTAAAAACTTCCAGAAGCCTCGTAAATGCAATGGGCAAAACTTTTTACAGCACAACAATGTCACTTTATGATGAAACAGTTGAATTAAATCTTGAAATTGATGATTTGAATGAAGAAATTGAACTGCGTGAACAAAAAATAGAAGAAAAAAATCAAGAAATCAAAAAAATCAACGCAGATTTTGAAGTTGAACGCAAAAATATTGAAAACGAACATCAAAATAATTTGAAAAAACAACAGGAAGAATTTGAAGAAACGCTTGCTTTTTTGATGGGTGTACAGAATACCAGTGCAATAATCAAAGGAATTAATAAAAATCCTGTATATTCAGAAGTAAATCTTACGGAAGAAGAAATCCAGCAGGAAATTCAGATTCGTTTTGATACAAAAATGGCAGAATTAGAAACTCAAAAAGAAAATGCATTGCAGAATTATCTTGCTCAAAAAAGGCAGACAGAATCTGAAAAACAAAGTGAAACATCTGAACCTGCAGAAAACGAAAATGAAGAATTGCCAGGACAGCAGGAAACTGATGTACAAATCACAAATGAAGAAGATTTAAATGATGATAATAATGAACTGGAATTTGTTTTTGAAATGCCTTCAAAAGAAGAAATTTTGGAACAAGTGCGCTCTCAAGTTCCGCTGACAAAAACTGTAACAGATTATCTGACAGAAATTGAAATTTTTGTAGCTCCTCGTGCAAAATATTTAATAACCGAAGAAGGAGCAAATGCAGAAATAAAAGCTGCAAAACCTATAAAAGGCAAAATTTTCCAGAAAGATGAAGAAAAATTTGTGTTTGAAACATCTCCTGATAAAAATGGGGACAGACCAACAATAAATCTTGAAGAAATCCATAAAGGTATGCCTGTTAAAATTCTGTCAAGATAAATGTTTTTGATTTATAAGATTTAGTTATACTCATGAATTTGTCCGTTTTTGCCGATAATTGCAAATATGGAAGATTCTAATTTTTTACATGAATTGCAAGTTGCAATCAATAAAAAAACAGACTGGTTCAATACTACTCGTTTGCAAGATTTAGTTTCTCAATATAGATTGAAATATACTTGCATCCATAATCTATATGATATGATGGTCAAAAAGAATGTTATTATTCCAGATCCATATAGGTTGGATAAAAAGATTTCAAAAATAGTGATTCCTCCAAGAGATGGATTTTCAGATTCAGATATGCCAAAAGTTTTTGGAGAACGTTTTTCAGAATATGAGATGATGTTGGATTACATTACAACTTACATGCGATTTACTGTTGATACCCTTACTATTGTAAATGTAAAAAAACTTATTGAATTTAACCATTTTTTAGACTGGAAAAATCTTTCTGTAAACAGTTCTGATGCAAATACTCATTCTTTCGCACTTTGTATAACAACTATAAAGAATGGTGCTCCCAGTGTTATTCAAAGTATGATTACAGATAGTGTTTCAAAAGTCAGTTCAGCTGCAGAAGAAATTGAAAAAATATTAAAAGAATACAGTGTTTTTCAAAAAGAGTTATATAAGACAAGCATTCGTACTAATCTGTTTTCACATCCTGATTTTAATAAGGAAAAAGCTTTTTCTTCTGCAGAAAATGAAATGGCTGAAATTAAAAGGCTTTATCCAAAGGTTTTTGGTAAACAACCATTCTATTCAGATTTGATTACAGAAATTATTGATGAGGAGTTTGGTTCCGACGCTTCCAAAAGACGAGAAAAAGTGTTGGAAAAACTTCAGATAAAAGACATAAATGCTTCATCTAATGAAAAAAAGAAGAGAGTTGTAAATTCAAAAGATATGATTATGCTTGCCGTTCAGTCAATCGGTGGAATCGCTCCGTCTTTGGCTCAAATACATCAGAAAGTTGAAGAAAATTTTACACTTTTATTCACACAAAAGCAAAGTTTTTTTTCTAAACTTATTGCATCGTTAAAAAAATCTTTTAAAATCAAAGATAAACCGAAAATTTGCAATATTCCTATAAAGGATGCAAGAACTGGAAGTGAGCATTATCAAAAAATTGATGTTTCTGAATTTTTGCTTGATCTTGTGAAAAAGGTGCACATTTTAAACGGCATTGCAACACGCCAGACAGAATATTCAAAGATTGAACATTCTAGTGAAGAAGCAATTCTTTCTTTTGTAAATAAACAAATCTCACAAATGCAGTCGCTTTTTAGCATCTTGAATGCACTTGACGGATATTTCAAAAATAATGTTGAAAACTCCTTGCGTCCAAAAGTACGGGGCATGCAGATTGAACTTTCTTCCATGAGAAATTCTATTGTGAATGCAAACAAAAAGCGTGGTGAATATGCAAGTTTCAAAGAAGAAAACGAACAAATGAAAAAACTTGGAATTGAAGAAGATGAATAAACTAAATTGGAAGAACATACTTTCTATTCTTTTAATATTTATTGCAGTAGTTACTCAACTTGTAGCAGAAGATGATTTTGAAAATCGTTCCTTGTCGGAAAAATCTTTTACGATAGTGGAATCAACTCAAAAACACGAACTAAATCCTCAGATTACTACGAATTCCCATGATTCTACTATTTTAAATGGACTTTTTGAAGGACTTTTTTCGTATAATCCTGTTACACTTGAGCCGTTTCCTGCAATTGCTACAGATTATAGAATTTCTAGAGATAAAAAGCGATGGACAATAACAATCCGTGAAGATGCAAAATTTTCAAATGGGGAAAAAATTACAGCGCAGAGTATTCGTGATTGTTGGCTCAGACTTTTGTCAACACCAAAAGCACCTTATGCATCTTTGCTTGACATAATTCGTGGTGCAAAAGAGTTTAGAAATGGAACCGGAAGGGAGCAGGATGTGGGAATATATCCTGCAAGCGAAACAAAACTTTCTATTTATCTGACAAAACCTGCAAATTATCTTGCAAAAGTGCTTTGTCATTCATCTTTTTCTATTACACATCCAGAACCTGATGTATACAGTGGAGCATTTCAACTAAAATCTGTTATGAACGGAATTTATACACTTGAAAAAAATCCATATTATTGGGACAGTAAGAATGTATTTATGGAAAATGTTTTTTTTGTGCAAAGTGATGATGTAGAAGAAAATGTTTATCTTTACAATACTGGAAATGCTGACTGGATTACTGCAAATGTCAATTCTGAAAAAATTATCGATAAAGATGCCATTCAGATTAATGCAGAGTTTGCCACAATGTATTACTTTTTCAAAAATTCATCAAAAAAACAGGCAGATTTTGTGAGTGAGAATGGAGAAAATGTCTGGGATTATCCAGAATTTAGAAATGCTGTTCTGGAAGCAATTCCGTGGGATGTTTTTAGAAAAAATGCAAGTGTTCCGGCGACAACTTTTGTTTATCCTCTTACGGGATATCCAACGGTGGAAGGATTTTCCTATACAGATGAATTTGAAGCTTCGTTGAAAATGAAAGAAGCACGTCAAAAATATGATATTCCGCAGGAACAGATTCTGGTTTTGGAGTTTTTGATTACAAAATACACTCTTTCTGATGAAGCAAAACAAGCTTTTAGCGATGCACTTTTGCCGCTTGGAGTAGAACTGAAGTTTACAGAAGTTAATCCTTACTCATATCTTGCGGAAGTGGGAAAATCAAATGCAGATTTGTTTGCTTACAATTGGATTGGGGATTTTGCAGATCCTCTGGCTTTTCTGGAACTTTTTAGAAGTGATTCTTCTTTGAACGATTCAGGCTGGAAAAATGAGCAGTTTGATGCACTTTTGGATAAAGCTGCTGTAGTTTCTGCAAATGAACGCCTTGAAATTCTGGCGCAGGCTGAAAATCTTTTGCTTGATTCTGGAATGGTTATTCCGATTATGCATCCTGTCTGTTTCAATGTGGTTGATTCAAAGGAAATCGGCGGCTGGTTTGCAAATGCTTTTGATGTTCATCCTCTGAAGTATATATATAGAAAGAAAAATCAAAATTTGAATCAAATGTCAAAAAACAACGTAATTTGAGTTTTGAGCCACCCAAATTACAAAAAATGATTTCAAAATTTGAGTTTATAAATTTATAAAAGAATTTTATATGTTCTCAGAATTGAAAAACCTTGCAAATAGGTCTATAATAATAGGACTTCTAAATCAAATGGCTGAAATAGCGCCATTTGATTTAATTTAGAGTTTCTAACGAAACTCTCTTATTAAACTGTTCGCGAGAACGCGAACGAATCATAACTTTTCGAAAGTTGAAACTTTCTTCAAAGTTATGATTTTAAGGAACTTTTAAATCAAATGGCTGAAATAGCGCCATTTGATTTAATTTAGAGTTTCTAACGAAACTCTCTTATTAAACTGTTCGCGAGAACGCGAACGAATCATAACTTTTCGAAAGTTGAAACTTTCTTCAAAGTTATGATTTTAAGGAACTTTTAAATCAAATGGCTGAAATAGCGCCATTTGATTTAATTTAGAGTTTCTAACGAAACTCTCTTATTAAACTGTTCGCTTGTCGCGAACGAATTACACTCCTCGAAAGTCGAAACTTTCTTCGTCGTGTAATTTTAAGGAATTTTTTATTTAGGGGCATTTTTTATGGTAATTTTAACTTTGAATTGTGGTTCATC
>CAMEET010000128.1 GCA_945915085.1 uncultured Treponema sp.
ATTCTTCCACCGCGCTTGTTTTTTCTACTAGCCATAGGCATAATCAGCGGGTTTAAAACATTATAGAAACTGTCAAGATTTGTGTGAATTACTTTATCCCAATCATCACCTGAAAGTGCTACAAAAGTATTATCTCTTGTAATTCCGGCATTGTTTACAACTCCCCACAGAACGCCGTGTTTTGCAGTAAGTTCATCAAGTTTTGCTTTACAATCATCACGATTTGAAACATCAAACTGAATTAATTCGCCTTGTCCGCCAACTGCTTTAATCTGATTTAATGTTTCTTCTGCTTTTGCCTGACTTCCACAATAATGACAAATCACATAATATCCTGCTTTTGCTGCATCCACAGCGATTGCACGTCCAATTCCACCACTTGCACCAGTAACCAATACTTTTTTGTCTTCGTTCATTTTTTTTCTCCAATAATATCAAGTTTGCATCTCAACCTTTAGTTAAGATAAAACAGCGCCTTTTGAGTGATATTTATCTTACACTTCTAAAATAAAATACCACGCAATCAGCCAGCGTATTAATCTCCAAAAAGTGAATGAACATCTTCTGTTTCCATTACAGAAATTTTTGCAGTAACAGAAGGTTTTTCATCACCTTTTTTTGCATAAAGTTCACAAATATAGCGATAAACATGGTTTTCTTCATCCCTAAAATCTTCATGAATCTTCATCTGAATTGTTGTATTATTTTTAAGATACCCGATTTCTGATTTAAATTCCATAACCGACAGAATAAAACCTGGAAGCGGGGTACGACCTTTAATTGTGTTTGTAATTCCAGTCAGTGCAGAAATGCCTTGTGCCATAAATTCAAAACCTGCCCAAGTTGGAACTCCGTCAAATTCAGGTTCATAAAAAATACAGTTTTCAGTGATATCGTATTCGCTTGTGATTGTATGATTTACAATATCATGTTGTGTTACTCGTGAAAGAAGAAACATTTTTCCTTTATGAGGAAGGTAATTGATAAGTTCATCATATTCAATGTGTTGTTGAATTTCCATTTTTTTTCTCCTCGTATAAAAAGTCAGGAAGATTGTTTCAACAATCGACTGACTTTTTATGCTGTTCCGTAATGTAATGAGGAACAGCAGTTCAAAAATAAGTTTGCAACGCAAACTTCAGGTAAGATAAAGCCGCGCTATTTTAGCGGTTTTATCTTACGTCCTCGTATAAAAAGTCAGGAAGATTGTTTCAGCAATCGATTGACTTTTTTACGCTGTTCCGTAATGCAATGAGGAACAGCAGTTCAAAAATAAGTTTGCAACGCAAACTTTAGGATATTTTTTATCTATCTGAAGAAGCAATCACAAGACAAGCGTTTGCTCCACCAAATGCAAATGAATTAGAAAGACATATTTTCGTTTGTTTTTGAAAATCTGTTTTTTCGTCAACAAAATTCAATTCGGGAATTTCTGTGTCTTTTTGTTTATCCCAAATCTGAACAGGTAATTCTACATTATTTATTGCAGAATAACAAATGGCAAGTTCCAAACTTGCTGCAGCACCAAGTGTATGTCCGGTAACAGGTTTTGTTGTTGAAACTGGAACTTTATAATCACCAAAAACAGCGTTTACAGCTTTTGCTTCCATGCTGTCATTAAACTTTGTACCAGTTCCATGAAGATTTACATAATCCACATCATTTATAGAAATTTTTGCAGATTTTAATGCATTTTCCATTGCCTTTTTAGCACCATCTCCACTTGGGTCTGGAGAAGTCATGTGGTAAGCATCTGCCGATTCTCCCCATCCTAAAAGTTCAACCTTTTTCTGATTTTGATTTATAAGTTCTTTTGAAAGGATGTAAAAAACACCAGCTTCTCCAAGAGTAATTCCACTCCTGTTTTTACTGAAAGGATTTGTGATTTTTGGTGAAACAGCTTCCAGTGCATTAAAACCAAGCAAAACTGTATTTGATGCAATGTCAATTCCGCCTACAATTACAGCATCAACAATTCCAGCCATAATCATTTCGGCAGCTTTTATTGTTGCGCCTGCACTAGAAGAACACGCTGTACTAAATGTGTTTGCAGGTCCTTTTATATCAAATTTTTCGGCAATATACGTTGAAACATAATCAGCTCCCTGAATTTCAAGATTATAATCTTGAGGAAAAAGATTTGTTTCAAAATATTGTTTATGACCAGCTACTGAAAATTCTGTTCCATTATCGCATGAACCTACACAAATTCCAATTCTATCGCTTCCAAAACGATTTTTTGCAGTTTCTATGTCATCTGCAATTTGATTAAGAGCTGCTTCTTCAATTCGCATAATTCTCATATCATATCTTGCAGAGGATGGAGGCAGCAAAGAATCATCAATGCGGGCAACAAAAAAATCCTGGTCATCACAAGCTTTAACTTTTTTAATGCCAGATTGATTATTCGCAATAACGCTGTTCCAAAGTTCTTCCAGTGAATTTCCTGCTGCACACATTACAGCAGGTTTTGATATATAGATTGCCATTTTTTTCATTCGCTCCACTATTAGTTTAATTCTTCAAGATTGATTAAAATATATTCATAATTTCTCAGTTTATTTGAAATTTTGATTTCGTTCTGGGAGATTACAATTTCTTCGATAATTTTATTTTTATCAAAAATTTTACGAATTATTTGCTTTTTTTCAATTAAATTCTGTGAATTCTCAAGAATTTCACCATCATTAGGCAATTTTTTTTCATATTCTGATGAATTTTTGATTTCTTCTGTAAAAGATAATCCTGCTTTTTTATAATTTTCATAAAGGCTTTCCGCTGGAAAATATGCATTTTGAATGTCACAAATGATATATTCTGCCTTTAAATTTTTTGGAAAATAGACTGAATCAAGCACGACGCCTTTTTCATCAAAACTAATTGCTCCTAAATCTGTTCCCATTGGACTCAAAATTGTAAGACGAAGTGAATTTGAATCAATCTGCAAATTTCCTAAAAATTCGAAAGTTTGAGTACCAAAATTGCCCAAAATGTTCTGAATTCTGTCAAAATTTCCTTGAAATTCGCTATTTTTTAAAAGTTTTATCTTTTTTGAATTCGTGATGTAAACTTGTGGCAACACGCTGGAATTCTCATTTTCCTTTGAAATCTGTTGAATTTTTGAAGATGAGCACGAATTTATCGAAAATGCAAAAACTATCAAAAAAAGGCTAAAAACTTGGGAGTTTTGCAGTTTTTTCGTCTTTTTTGGGATTTTTTTTGTTAAATTTGTTGAATTTTGACTATTTTTGATTCTTGCATAAAAGAATGATGAAACGTACGCAGTTGTTAATCCCACAAAAATTGCAAGTCCAATCAAATGCACTGGCTGGAACGAACTGAGAGCCAGCGCTCCAAACGAAATAACTGTCGTAACGAAAGAAAGCATTGTTGCAAAAGGTTCAATTGCATTCTGACTTTCAGACATAACGTTATTACTTTTTTTCTCATTCTCTATCATATAAATAATATAATCAAGTCCAAGCCCAAAAACAAGAATCAGACCTGTAACTGAAAAGAACTCAATATTTATCTTGAAAACTGCATAAATGGCAATTGTCACAAGAATAATCAAAACTGGAACGGAAATGATTTTCAAAGACTGTTTCCAGTTGTAAAAAATCTTTAACACTATAAACATCACAAGACAGGCAATCAAAAAGAATTTTATTACCATTATCGTAAGTTTATCCAAATCACGACTAACATCAGCACTTTTGCTCACAAATGTAACTTCGTCAAAATCCTGAGCAATCTGATTGTAAGTGTTATAATCTTCGATTTTGTTTGGCAAAAGAACGCTGTAATACTTACCGTCAATTTCTCCAAGCCACACAGAAGAAATGGAATCTAGAAGATACTGTGGAATGTTGTGATTTTCAAACGAAATAAACTGTTTCTGATAAACATTTTGATAAAAATCATTCATAAAGTTTTGTGCATAAGCTTCAGGATTTTCAAAACAAAGCGAGTCAAACTGAAATTCAGCAAGATTCATAAGATTTTCACACGCTTTCTGCGATTTTTTCTGTGTTTTTATTGACGGCACAAACAACGAAGTACAGATATAATCAGCTTTTCCAGTTTTTTCTTCTATTTTCTGACGCAAAATCTCTTCATTTTGCAAAAGGTTTTCTTGAGAATCACCAGAAATCAAATACCAGCCAGACGGATTATATTGAATTATCTGACTGGAAGCAATTTCATCTGCCAGAAGTTTTCCCTCGGTTTTATACAGCGAAAGAAGATTGTTTTTTACATTAATATTCTGTCTGAAAATGATGATAAAAATGATGGAAATTACAAAAAGAGCTGAAATCACAATGCGCCCGATAATTTTTCTACTCATAACAGCTGTCACTTTTTCAAATGAAACAAGTGGTTTTAGCTTTCTTTCGCCTTGAGGAATGGAAATTTTTGGAAAAATTGCAATCGTAGTCAAATAGGAACTGATTAATCCTGTAAGGCAGAAAAGCGACATTTGTTTGAGAAGCGAGAACGGCGCAAAAAGCAGCACGGCAAAACAAAGTCCTGTAGAAATAATTGCCATTGTGAGTCCTGGCATAATATGATTTCTGATTTCCAAAGGAGTTTTTAGTTCAGGATTTCCAGCCCAATGAGTAAAATAATGCAGACTGTAGTCTATGCACGAACCGATTAACGATGTTCCAAAAACCAGTGTAATGATGTGAATTTGGTGAAAAGTTGCAAGCGTTGCCAGAAATGCGGTGATTATGGAAATTAAAATCGCAGTAACCGAGAAAATGAGTGGTTTTGAAGAACGGAATACAACAAGAAGTATCAAAATGACAAGAAGAAGTGAAACTGTCGCAATGATTGAAATTTCTTTTGAAGCAGCCGTAGAACTTTTGTGACTGTGAAAAGGTGTTCCAGAAAAGATAAATTTTGTTGATGATACATTTTCATCAGAAATCTTGGAATTCACTTTTTTCTGGAAAAATTCGTTTTTTTCAGGCGAATTCAGCACATTTTCGTCCAAAATATCACCAAATTCCGAACAAATTTGATAAATTTCGGTAATTCCGTTCGATTTGCTTGCAAGAGCCGCACCTTTTTTACTGAGAATTCCACGAATCATAACGTACCAGATTCCGTTTTTTTGGGAAGAAAGTACACCGTCTTTTACAGTCATTGCTGTGCCGGAATTCTGTAAAGCCACAAGATAATTCTGCAAATCAAGTTCTGTCAGCAGAAACGGATCTTTTTCCAGATTGTCCAAAGGAAGCAACGTAAAACCACTGTAAGCTGTAGAAAGTGCGTTCAAAGCAAAATCATTCAGCCCTTCATCTGAATATAACTGCTGAATTGTATTTTCATCGAGCAGATTGAATCTGTAATCAAAAAGAAATTGTGTTATTTCAGAAAGATTTCCAATATCATTGTATAAAGAAACAGATTGAAAATTATCACTTTTCGAAAGATTTTGATAAACTTGTTGGGCAACATTTTTTGCTTCTGAAAAATCTGGATTTGCAACAATTACAAAAACATTTTGACCAGTTAAAGAAGTCATTTTTTCATCAGCTTTTTGAAAGGATGAAATGGAAAAACTTTTGGGTATAAGATTAAATAAATCACTTTCTATACGAATTTTGTCTGGAATAATCAGGAAAACTGAAAGCGCAAAAAGTAAAATTCCAG
>CAMEET010000129.1 GCA_945915085.1 uncultured Treponema sp.
TTATACAGGCTTTTATCCCTATTTTATTCAATCACACAAAAAAAATGATTGAGCCGTTTTTTTCGCTTTTTTTTACCAGAAATATTTTTTGCTTTTCTCCTGCTGCAACTCGTGATTTATTGCTGGGTTATATTGAAAACGACAGCTCGGTAAAGGAAAATGCTTTGTCTGTTCAAAAAGCTCAACTTTCTTTAGAATCTGCAAAAATCAATAACAATTTTGACATCACGATTTCTACCGGGAATATTACTTTCAATTTTGATGATGAAAATTCTTCTTTTTCTATTAAACCTGCTGTTGAATTAAAAATTCCTCAAGTTTCGAATATGGTTGTTTCGTCATCTGCAAATCTGGCTTCGCAAAAATCAAGCGACCAGTTAAAATTTTCTGCAAGCGATTTTAAGCTGAATATGGAAATTGATGTTTTCGGTTCTGCAAATTCAGAAAGACAAATTTCTCTGCTGAAAGCTCAACATACTTATGATGAAGCTGTGAGAAATCTTCAAAATCAAACTGTGGCATGCGAAAAAGCTTTTTATGCTGAGTTAAAATCTATTTTAAATTCGGTGGAAAATATTCTGTCGCTTAAAAAAACGCTTTACACAAACAAAATTGATTTTGAAACGATAAAATCAAAAGGATATAGTGAAAATTCTTCGACTTACAGAACAGCGCAAATGAAAATTCTTTCAAATGAGTATGATATTGAAAAACAGTTGCGTTCCCTGCTTCATTTATATATTGTTTTTTACAAAAAATGTGGCTCTGATATTTCTGAACTTTCAGATTTGCAGATTTCTCAAGATTTTGATTTTTATGAACTTATTCCGCTTGATATTCAAGAAAGCAAACCTTTGGATATTCATGCTTTTGATATGAACCTTTTTTCTGAGGTGGAAAAAGCTCTTTGGACGAATAAAATCAATTCCTTACAGCGTAAATCTAAATCAAATTTTTCGCTCAAGGCAAACGGCGGTTTCACATTAAATAACAAAGATTATCAAGCTGCTACTGTCGATGCTGGAGTTTCTTCTGCAATTGGCGGAATTAACGTGGCTGCTAATATTAATGTTCCTATATCAACCGAGAATAGCAGTTTTTCTGGTCCTTCAGTTACGTTTTCAGCATCTGTTTCTCCAAATAAGTTTCGCACAAATTCGATTGAATCGAAGACTGACAATTTAAACGAGGAACAGGAAATTCTTGCTATTGAAAAAGCACGAAATAATTATGAAACTACTATTGTAGAATATGAACAAAAGCTTAATGATTTGCAATGGAACAAGAAATCTTCTGAGGAATATTATGAAATGTACAGTAAGATGGAAAAGGATTTGCAAAAATGGTTCATGGATGGTTTTGTGACGGAAAGCGAATATTTTTCTGCAAAAGTGAATGCTCAATCATATTTTGTAAAAACAGTTATCAATAAAATAGAATTGATTATGTATAATGATGAAATTTTGTCTCTTTTTGTGGATTAATTTATGAAGTTTTTTATGGATTCTCGCCATCCATGGCTCGCCGTTAACACGGTGTTTTTTATGGAGAATTATATGATAAAAAAAAGTGTGAAAATTGTTTTGATTTTATGTGCTGTTTTGATTGTACTTTCAGGTATTCTCGTTGGATTTCGAGTAATTTTACACAAACCGACGGAAGAAAAAGAAATTTATACTGTAAAAGTGGAAACTTATGAAAATATCATCGAAATTTCTGGTACTGTTTCTGCGGCACAACAACAGACTTTGCAGGCTCTTTCTGCAGGAACGGTTGTAGCTGTTAATGTAAAGGCTGGAGATTCCGTAAAAAAAGGCGATGTGATTTTGCAACTTGACAATACGACTGAATTATACAATCTTGCAAAACATGATTATGATATGGCGACGACAAGAATTTCAGGCTCATCACGTGAACTTCAATTAAAAGAAACGCAGAGACTTTCTCTTGTGCAAAAGGTGGAAGACCGCAAAGTTACAGCTACTTTTGATGGGATTATTGCTGATTTGGATGTTGCTGTTGGAGATTCTCTGGAAGCAAAAGATTCTGTTGGTACTTTAGTAAATATCGATTATCTTGTTGCTGAAGTGGAAGTGGCGGAAACTGATGTTTCAAAACTCCAAAAAGGACAGGAAGTGGATTTGCAGTTTTCAGCTTATCCTGATGTTATAAAAGGATATGTGGAAAGCTGGCCTGCTATCGGCGAAATCACATCACGCGGAGCTACTGTTGTGAAAGTCAAAATTCGCATTGATAAATATCCGTCAGCCATTTTACCTAATTTTTCATTTACTGGAAAAATTCAGATTGAAGCTCCTGTGGATAATATTATAGTTGAACGTAATGCTGTCGGTTATGAAAACAAAAAAGCATTTGTTGTACTTGCGAAAAATGAAGAAAGAAAAGAGGTAAAAATTATTCCTTATGGAAGAGATTATGTAAAGATTCTAGAAGGTCTTGAAGGCGGCGAGCGGTTGCTGCAGCAGTCAAAATCCCCAAAATCTGGAGAAAAACAACAGCGCAACAATTCAAATTCGCAAAAAAATAATGGAAATACCTCAAACAGAAACGGAAATGGAAATGGTCAGTCAGGTGGAATGCCAGGTGGTGGAATGCCTGGTGTTGGTGGAATGCTGCCGATGTAATTATGTAATCATATAGTTTTAGTGAATTATGGATAATGTGGATAATGTCAAAAAAATGAATAATATCAATCTGAGTGAAACTGTCGTTAAACTGGAAAATGTTACGCGTACGTACAAAATTGGAGAAAATGAAGTTCATGCTCTGCGCGGTGTGAGTTTTGAAATCAAACAGGGAGAATTTCTTGCAATCATGGGACCATCTGGTTCTGGAAAATCAACCTGCATGAATATGATTGGCTGTCTGGATCGTCCAACTTCAGGAAAAATTCAGATAAATGGAAAATTCACATCACAAATGTCAGAAAAAGAACTTGCAGTTCTGCGTAATAAAACTATTGGATTCGTTTTTCAGCAATATCATTTGATTCCGGGAATGACAGTACTGGAAAATGTCATGCTTCCGCTTAAATATCAAAAAATTGATAAATCTGAAAGAAAAAAAAGAGCTGAACATGCACTTGAATCTGTGGGATTAGAGCAGCGAATGAATCACAGACCCCATGAACTTTCGGGCGGTCAAAAACAACGTGTTGCTATTGCGCGTGCAATGGTTACCTCTCCAAAAATTTTACTCGCAGACGAACCGACTGGTGCTTTGGATTCTTCAACAGGAAAACAGGTGATGGAATTATTCCGCCAGATTAATCAGGAAAAAGGAACGACAATCATCATCGTAACTCATGATGGTGGAATTGGTGCTTCCATGAATCGCTGTATCAGAATTTTTGATGGATTAATTCAGGCTGATGAGAGTGATGAAAGTGCAGAAAAATCTGGGGGAAAATTATGATAGAAGATTTTTTATATGCGATACAAAGTTTTACGCGCAATAAGACACGAACTTTTCTTTCCCTGCTTGGAATAATTATTGGTGTAGCTTCCGTAATCGTAATCACAAGCATGGGAGCAAGTTCTACAAAACAAGTTGCACAGACTTTCGGAACTGCAGGTCTTGATGTGGTGAGCATAAATGGAGGGCGGCTCACGCGCGGAAGAAACGCTGTTTTATCTTTTAATGAAACTTTTCGGGAAGATTTGTTTGATAATATTCCTGGCATCAAAAAGATTTGGTACAAAAACTCACTTAATGCTACAATAGGATACAATGAACTTTCATCATCAGTCAGTTGTTCAGCAATAGAAACTGGTTATCTGGAAATGTACAATCTGGAATTGCAGGATGGTACTTTTTTTAATGTTACAGATAATCAGGAAGGAACACAAAAAATAATCTTGAGTTATGATGTGGCTCAGGACTTTTTTCCATCAGGTGACGCCATTGGGAAAAAAGTAATGCTTGTTGTTGGAAAAGTGACTTTTGGTTTTGAAGTTATTGGAGTGTTAAAAGAACAGACTTCGGGGATGGAAAATGGTTCTGCTTACATTCCACGCGGTTTTTATTCCAAAAAAATTATGCCTAATCCCAGCGCAGACACTGTCATGGTACAAGCAGTTTCTAATCAGATGGCAACACAACTCGTTGACATCATCACAAATTATTGTACAGAAAAATCAGGTAGTTCATATGCCGTTCGAGTCACATCAATGCAGTCCATGCTCAATCAGATGAGCGAAATTACAAATACAATGAGCATGATGTTAAGTGCTATAGCTGCCATTTCACTTTTGGTTGGCGGAA
The DNA here is from genome assembly GCA_945915085.1 of uncultured Treponema sp. Classification (GTDB taxonomy): domain Bacteria; phylum Spirochaetota; class Spirochaetia; order Treponematales; family Treponemataceae; genus Treponema_D. Next base: position 4,285 of record CAMEET010000129.1, read on the forward strand.
TTGGTATCATGAATATCATGATTGTGACCGTCACCGAGCGGAAACAGGAAATCGGAATCAGAAAAGCATTGGGAGCATCACCAGCTGATATCAGACAGCAATTTCTCGTTGAATCTGCAAGCATTACGCTGATAGGGGGAATAATCGGAGTAATAACTGGCATAATCATAAGTTTATGTGTTGAATATGTACAGAAACAAATTTTTGTTATCAATATAAAAGCCTGCTTTATTTCATTCATTTTCAGTGTGATTACAGGAATCTTCTTTGGATTAAATCCTGCAAGTCGCGCAGCAAAACTTGATTCTGTAATTGCTTTGAGTGGTGAATAAAATAATGAATTTAATTCTTGCGACTTTTTTATTGTAGAAAAAAAATGATAGGTATTATATTATAATTATTATAGAAAGAAAATTATCATTTATACACTGATACAAAAGTTGGCACTTGCGCCATTTTGCGGCAATATAAAAAACGAGGTGAAAAATGGGAGCTTATTTTAATCCGGGAAACGAAAGTTTTAAGCAGGCTATAAAAAGCCAGGTTTATGTTGATAAAACAATGCTTCTTTCTGAAACAAACAAAATCTTAAACACGGAGCAGCGATGCATTGCCCTTTCCCACGCTCGCCGTTTTGGAAAATCCCAGGCTGCAGGAATGATTGATGCTTATTACAGTTTTGGAAGTGATTCCCAAGAACTCTTTGCTCCTTACAAAATTTCACAGGAAAAAGATTTTGAAACTCACCTGAACAAATACAATGTGATTCACATTGATGTGGCATCAGCTTCTGATTTTAATGAAGAGGATGTTGTGGAAACAATTTTGAAACGTCTTGTTTTTGAGTTTGAACAGGAAATTCAGGAAAAAATTGATTATACTCAGCCGCTCCATTTGATTCTAAACGATGTTTACAGACTGACTGACAGAAAATTTGTCATCATCATAGATGAATGGGATTGTGTTGTGCGAAATCAAGCAGATAATCAGAAACTCGTGCGTAAATATCTTCAATTTTTACATTCACTTTTTAAAAGTGAAGAGGCAAAGTCATTTTTGGCACTTGCTTACATCACTGGAATCCTCCCGATTAAAAAAATCGATAACGAATCTGCCCTGAACAATTTTGATGAATACACAATGATTGATTCCAAGCAGTTTACACCTTATTTTGGTTTTACTGAAGATGAAGTTAAAGACCT
>CAMEET010000130.1 GCA_945915085.1 uncultured Treponema sp.
TTCTAACATATTTTTGAAGTTTTGAAAATTCGGGAATTAATCAGTGGTTACCTAAAATAAAAAGTTGATTAATTGTGTAAATAATGTGTATTCTGTCTACCGAAATCAATAAACCATACAATCTACCAAACTTACCCTTCAGGCAGATTATATTTAACCAAAATTTAAAAATGATTTTTACAAATTAATAATTATCACAAATGCCTTTTACCATTAAAGGTGAAGTAATTGTTCCATCAGCTCTGTTAACGATTTCTTGAGTATCCCAGTAAAAACTAGTAAATCCCCGTTCACGTGATTCTTTTATAAAGAAACTTGTAAATTTTGCACCTTCTTCATCAGTTGTTGAATTCCATTTTGGAGTTCCATCTTCATTTTTTCCAGGAAATCGTCGACCTAAAGTTCCCCATTCTCCAATTATAACTGGCATTCCGTATTTATCAGCATATTTTTTAACTCTGTCGAATTCGTTGATAACTTGACTTTCCCAATAAGACTTCCATTCTGTTCCCCAATCCCCAATCCAATTTTCTTGTGACCAAACAAATCCTTTTGGAGAATAGATATGAACTTCCAAAATTAAATGATTATCGTATATATCTTTTGGTTTTTTAAAAGATTTTAAATCTGACTCTTCTGTTGAGCAAACATAAGTTCCTACAAGTAAATTTCTTGTTGTATTATTTCCACCAGTAGCACGTACTGTATCCACAAAAAGCTGATTCCATTTATTAACTGCATCAATATCTTCTAAATTTCCATTTCCCCATTTATTATCGGCAGAAATCATTTCATTTGTTCCACAAAGAATTAGTTTTTCAGAATAATGTTTAAACCTATTTGCAATATTTGTGTATAATTTTGAATAAACTGATTTATATTTATCATATGCACGATACGAAGCTTCAACCCAACCGTCTGTTCCACCATCATGATGAGTATTTAAAAGACAATACATATCTTCTTCTATAATCCAATCTACTACCTGTTGAACGCGATTCATCCATACATCATCAATTTTGCCTGTTTCAAAATTCATATGTTCTGCCCAGGTTACAGGTACACGAACAGCATTAAATCCTGCTTTTTTGATTCCTTGTATTAGTTCTTTTGTGGTAACTGGCTGCCCCCATGCTTTTTCCCAAGATTGAGGAGTTTTATCAGTATATTGTAAGATCCAGCCTTCCTTACCAAGTAAAAATTCATTTTCGTTAAATGAAGTAGAATCAAAACCATTTCCAAGATTTACACCTGATTTCATATTATAAACTGCGTCAAAAGCACTTTCAAATTTTGTGTTATTCTCTGTGTTTGGTTTTTCAGTCTCTACCTCTGATTTATCAGATGTATCTGTATTCGTATCATTTGTATTATTTTTATCATTCGTATTATTTGTATCACTCGTATTATTTGCAACGTCAGGTTTACATGCCATAATAATCATCACTGAAGATAAAAGAAAAAAGATTTTGAAAATTTTAGATAATGTTTTTTTCATAAATTCTCTTAAGTAAAAAAGTCTATTTTAATATTATTCTGTAATCAATTTTTTTTCAACAAGTTTTTTCAATATAATATCGACAATTTCTTCGGGCGTTTTTGTATTTACATCAATAATCAAATCAGCAAAAGAATAATCATTATTATCGATATCGTAAAATGCTTTATAACGTGATGTATCTTCAGAATCACGCATTGCTGTAAAATCTTTAATTTTTTGTAAATCACCGCCTTCCCGATTATAAACACGCATTGCTCTTGTTTCATCGCTAGCAAAAAGATAAACTTTTAAATCAGCTTCTTTCAACATCCAGATTGCTAACCTGCTTCCTAAAACGCATGATTCTTTTAAAGCAAGTTCGACTTGATGTTTGTCCACATATTTATCATAAGAATCATCATTTTTTGCAGCTTCAATTACTTGAGCTAGCGTCATATTTTTTTCCTGAGCAAGCTGCCGGAAAGTATAATTAATAAGTGTAATTCCAAGTTTTTGAGATAAAAGTCCGCTTACAGTAGTATTTCCGCAACCTGATTTTCCGCTTATTGCAATTCTTAATTCTCCATTCAATCTGTAATCCATAACGTTCCTCCTATAAAAAACACTGCGTTAGCGGCGAGCCATGGATGGCGAGAATCCAAGTTTATGAAGTGCAACGCACGAAATAAACTTGAGTGATAAAAAATACACGGATGTAATTTTTATCACACCTCCCATAAAAGCTGACTTAACCTTTCAATCCGCCTCTTGAAACTCCATTTACAATATATTTTCTTGCAATTATAAACACAATTATCATTGGTAAGACTATAACTGATGAAGCTGCCATCAATAATTCATTAAAAGAACCTGCCTCAGTAGTAAAAACTTGAAGACCATACGGCAAAGTTCTGGAGCGGCTGTCAGAAGTTATGTACAACGGCCACATAAACGAATTCCAAGAAGAAAGTGCATTCAATAAAATTATAGTAAAAAGTGACGGTTTTGCAAGTGGAACAAGGATCCGCCACAAATATTTCCAATTTGAAGCACCATCAATTCTTGCTGAATAATAAAGACTGTCAGAAACAGTATCAAAAAAGTTTTTTAAAATATAAGTATAAAAAATACTGCTGACAAATGGTAAAACAAGAGCCGGCAAAGTATTGAAAAGTTTCATTTTTACGATTGTTGTATAATTTGTAATGATAAGCATTTCAAAGGGAATCATCATCAGGCTGATTAAAAAAGAAAACAGCACAGTTTTTCCTTTAAAATTAAGCCGTGAAAAAGCAAATGCTCCCAAAATCGTTGTAAATGTTGTACATAATACAGAAAAAAACATTACTATCAGCGAATTAAAAAAATATTTCCCAAACGGAGCCATTGAAAAAGCTTTTTTAAAATTTTCCAAACTTAAAGAGGATGGGAAAAATTTTGGCGGAAACATAATCATTTCGGCGCTGGTTTTAAAAGCACCCAAAATCATCCAAATGAATGGAAATACCATTATAAATGAACCGATAATCAAAAAAAAGTATATGAATATTTTTGAAAAAAAGTTTCTTTTCATTTTTTTGACCTCTACTCTATCCCATTCGTTTTTTGTTTTTATTCTTAAAAAATAATTCTATAAAAGTAAAAATCATAATGCAGAAAAACAGAATGACAGCAGCCGCTGCAGCATATCCATATTTTCTTTTTTCCATCATAGCGTAGCGGATATAATAAACAACTGTATAAAAATTGAAGTAAGGACCAGGTTTCCCATTAAAAAGCGGATAAAGTTCGCTGAATACTTTGAAACTAGAAATCGTGTTCATAATTGAAACAAGAAAAATTGTCGGTGATAACAAAGGAACTGTAATCCTGAAAAATATTTTCCCGCTTTTTGCGCCGTCAACTTTTGCTGCTGTATAATAAATCTCATCAATATTTTGAAGTCCGGATAAAAGAAGAATAATTGTAAACGGCAGAATATTCCAGATTCCAAAAATCACAAGTGCAAGCAGCGACCATCTGGATTCAGTAAGCCAACCGATTTTTTCAATTCCAAAAAGCGAAAGAATATAATTAAAAATACCATATTTTTGATTGTACATCAGACGCCATATTAAACCGACTGCCGTAATTGAAGTAACCATTGGCATAAAATAAGCAGTTTGAAAAATCGCAATTCCTTTAATTTTATGATTGAGTAAATATGCTGTAAAAGTAGCAATTGCAGTACTCACTGGAACTACGCATAAAACATACAAAAATGTATTAATTAAAGCCTGGCGGAATTTTTCATCAGTCAAAACTTCATGATAATTTGCAAATCCAATTCCATCATAAGTTCCACGAAGATAACTGAAATTTTCTTTGAATGATAATGTAAACACATTTATGACAGGATAAATTGTAAACACAATCAGAAAAAGCATAAAAGGAAACAAATATAAAAAGGGTTCGAGTTTATTTTTTATCATTCTTTTTTGAATATCTTTTTTCGAAAACATTATTCTACTTCTACCCTATTTTCAGTTATTGCATCAAACACAAAAAGCCCTTTCTTTTTGAATTCAACAAAAATTTCATCGCCTAAAGAAAGTTCTTCTTCATTTTGCAAAATTGCACACACTTCCTGATTAAAAAAATCCAGATATGCAAGTTCCTCTTTTCCCATCCTGCTGATACGCAAAATTTTACATTTTATTGCATTTTTATTCTGTGAAATCTTAAAACATTCTGGTCTGATTTCAAAAAACACATTTTTACTAGAAAATTTTTCATAATTTTCAGGAAGAATTTGTGATTTCAATGCGGAATCAAGAAAAGCGCTTGAGTTTTTTATTCTATTGACAGGAGGATTACCTAAGAATTCTGAAACAAAACTGCAGTTTGGATTATTATACAAATCAAGAGAAAGACCTTTTTGAATTAAAACACCTTCCTTCATCAACACAATGCTGTCAGAAATTGACATTGCTTCTTCTTGGTCATGAGTTACAAAAACAGTAGTAATTCCAGTTTGCTTTTGAATCCGCCTGATTTCTTCTCGCATTTCAAGTCGTAATCTAGCATCAAGGTTTGAAAGCGGTTCATCCATCAGTAAAATTTTTGGATTTTTGATTAATGCACGCGCAATCGCAACTCTCTGCTGCTGACCGCCAGAAAGTTCTGAAGGAAAGCGTTTTAAAAGATTATCGACTTTTACAAGTTTTGCAATTTCTGTAGCTTTTTGAAAACGCTCTTTTTTAGGAACTTTTTTTATTTCCAGAGGAAAAGCAATGTTTTCCAAAACATTCAGATGCGGATACAAAGCATAATTTTGAAAAACCATGCCGATATTTCTTTTATCAGGCGGAAGGTTTGTAACATCTTCATCATCAAAAAAAATCTTTCCTTTTGATGGAGTCAAAATTCCACAAATCATATTTAAAAGTGTGGACTTCCCACAGCCAGAAGGTCCTAAAAGACAAATCAGATGACCATCAGGCAGCTCACATGAAAAATCATCAACAGCAAGAGTAGTTCCAAAAGTTTTAGAAATATTTTGTAAAGTAATCTTCATATCAATAAAATAAAAAAAATAATGGACTGACCGAAAAAAATATTCCGGTCAGTCCTTTTATGATTCAACTAAACTATTCGTTGAGAGCCTTGTTACAATCTTCAACAAGTTTTTCAACAGCCTGTTTTGCAGTCATCTTATTATCAACAACATTATTTAAGTATTCAACAAGAATATTTCTGATTTGAGCTCCGCCGTTTACATTAGGGAAAGAGCCTGAAACTGGAATATTTGCCTGAACACTAGGAAGTGCAGAAGTAGCTGGAAGATTTTTTAGATATGACTGATAATCAGCTTCTTTTTGAGTAGTTCCATAAGGAGACAAAGCTGAGTTTGCTTTTGCCCAACCACTATTCATCGATGGAGAAAGGAAGAATTTAACAAATTCATAAGCACCTTTATCAACA
>CAMEET010000131.1 GCA_945915085.1 uncultured Treponema sp.
TTTCTTTTGCGTAAGTTTGGCAAAATCGCTTTTTCTCCGTAGTAGGTGATAAGAGTCTAAAGAATAAAAACATTCGTAGCAAGCAGACAGACCTTGAATAAAACTGGAATGCTAGGTCTGTCCCCTTTTTAATAATTTTTTTAATTTCGCCAGTGAGGTGTGGCAGCGAAGCTGCATGATGCAGGTGTTTAAACTGCACAGCGTACCTCAGCTTGAATGGACGCCTTTGGCGGGTCCGAAGGACTGAGCGTTAGCGAACCGTGAAAGGTGAGTGGGTGTTTGAAATTTTGCTAAAAAAAAAGAAGGTCTGTCCCTCTTTAAATCTAAAAATGATATTGATAAAATGATTTGGACTTTTTATAATGAATTTATGTTTGAAGTGCGTGTTGAAGCTGATTTTGCTGCAGCTCATTTTTTGAAGGATTATAACGGTAAGTGTGAAAATCTTCATGGTCATAATTATAAAGTTTTCGCACATGTCAGAGGATTTGTTTTAAACGAAGGTGGAATGCTTTTAGATTTTTCAAAGCTAAAAAACGCCCTTAGAAAGTGCTGTAAAAAAATTGATCACACAAATCTAAATGATTTTGAAGTTTTTGAACAAAATCCTAGTGCGGAACGAATTGCTGTTTTTATTTATGAAAATATTTTACAGGAAATGAAAGAGAACGGAATTGACTTGTCATATTCTGAAGGAAAAAAAGAGCCTTTTTTATATGCAGTTGACGTTTTTGAGACTGAAACTAGCAGAGCTAGATATTGCTCGTGCTGAACACTTTCACACCATCGAACATTTTGTTTTGCACGAGCAGCGAGTTTCTTAACGCTGACGCTAAAATTCGTAAAAAATATGCTGCCAATTGTTGACTCGTGCTAAAAGTGTTCCCACCATCGAACGTTTTGCTTTGCACGAGCAGCGAGTTTTTTAATGCTATAGTCGCACTGGAATGTCCATTTTTTGCAATTCTTTTTTGATGCTTTCTACAGTGTACTTTCCAGAATGAACCATCGTCGCAATCAATGCAGCATCTGCTTTTCCTTTTGTAAGCGCATCTGCCAGATGCTCAGGAGTTCCGCCTCCACCGCTTGCAATCACTGGAACACTAACATTTTCTGAAATCATTTTTGTCAAAGTCAGTTCGTAACCGTTTTTAGTTCCGTCAGCATCAATCGAGTTTAATACAATCTCGCCAGCCCCAAGCTCAACAGCTTTTTTTGCCCATTCCAGCGCATCTAAATCAGTTTTTATTCGACCACCGTTTATATAAACTCTGTAACCGCTTGGCATCTGTTCATCTTTTGCAGCATCCATTCCCAAAACAATACATTGATTCCCAAAAATTCTTGCACCTTCAGTAATCAATCCGGGATTTTTCACAGCCTGACTGTTTAAAGACACTTTTTCGGCACCAGCAAGAATTGTAGAACGAATATCTTCTATTGAACCGATGCCACCACCAACACAAAATGGAATGAAAACTTGGGAAGCAACTTGTGAAATCAATTCAAGAATTGGACCTCTGCCACGAGCCGAAGCAATAATATCATAAAAAACAAGTTCATCTACACCCTGCTTGTAATATTCCTTTGCCATTTCAACAGGGTCGCCAATATCAATATTATTCTGAAACTTTACGCCTTTTGTCGTGCGTCCGTCTTTCACATCCAGACAAACAATAATTCTTTTCTTCAACATAAAAATCACCTAATAAAAATCACCAATAGAAATTTCAAAAAAACTGTAACAATCTGATATTTTTTACTTTAAATGACAAGCTTAAAGATTGCAAAAATTTTTCAATATTTGTAATCCTGGCTTCCCAGACTTTTCTGGATGAAACTGGCAGGCAAAAATATTATCTTTTTGGATTACAGCTGGAATTTTGATGCCGTAATCAGCTGTGGCAGCCACCACGTCAGAATCATCAGGACAAATCACATAAGAATGAACAAAATAAAAATCAGCATTCTTTGGAATGTGTTTTAAAATTGGACATTCCTTTTTGATTTCAAGATTATTCCATCCCATATGTGGCACTTTAAATCCTTTTGATTCAAGAGATTTGTCAATTGAATATAAATGATTGATTTTACCGCTAATAAGCCCCAGACATTTTGTGTTTCCTTCTTCAGAAAAATCAAAAATGATTTGAGAACCAAGACAAATGCCCAAAAGCGGAATGTTTTTTTTAACCTGACTTAAAATAAATTTGTCAAAACCAAGTTTAGCTAACTGCTGCATAGCATAAGACGCATCTCCAACACCAGGAAAAATGAGTTTATCGCAGTTTTCAAGCTCCTGTGGATTTTTGGACATCAAAAAATCAATATTTAAATTTCTAAGGGCACGTTCAACACTTGTAATGTTGCCGGCATTATAATCAATAATTCCTATCATAGTGGTAATTATAAAGATAAGAATGAATTGTGAAAAGATGATTTTTATAAAAAAATAGATAATAGATTAGTAAATCATACAAATAAAGCTGATTGATTATTTGGGAATTGTTCTTGAAATCATTTTTAAATATTGATATTGAAAAACTAAAAAAAATCCGATAAATCTTTTATGGATATAAAACAAATGATTCCTTTGATTTTGCAGGTTTTAAAGGATTTTAGAGTTATTGGTACTGTGATTGCTATGATTCTAATTATTAAATTTGCAAAGTTTATTACAACTTATAAAAAAAAGCCGCGAAAAAATATTAAAGGTAAACAAAAATCTCAAGGCGTAAAACCTTCTGTTTCTGCGGCTGAATCCACATCTGAAGAAGCAAAAAAATCTTCATAATTCTCTAACAATAAAAAACATAAATTGGTCATAAGGCAAGTTTTATATTTTGGGTGGCTTTTTGCTTCGCAAAAAACAGGCTATCCGGGGTTCCGCTATCGCTTCATTCCTACGCTACGCTTCGGAACTGGCTTCGCCAGCCCCTACTATCCTTGCCACGGTTTAAAAAAGGGACAGACCTTGTTTATGAAAAAAGACAGGTCTTGTTTTTTAAACAGGGACATAAACAGGGACAGACCTTGTTTCTGCTAGTTTTGCACTGGCGTAAAAACCACAAATTTTTTTCTAAATTTCGTATAAAATCGTAACACTTTGTCTATTTTATATATAGATTTTTGGTTATTTTTTTCTCTTATTTTGAACTTTTTGGTTCTTTTCTTTATAGGATGTATTCTGGAGGTTGTCTTTGGAAGATGATGTTTTTGAAAGTGATGATTATATTACTCAGATTGCTTATGATAATTTTGGAATTAAATATTTATATCCATGGCAAAGGTTAGTTATTGCAAATATTCTTGAGGCGTATGATTATCAGTTACACAAAGACGATTACGATTGTGAAGACGAACAGGATTCATTTTGTAAAGGACGCCAGATTGTTTTGCTACCGACGGGTGCTGGAAAATCTCTTTGTTTTCAGATTCCGGCGATAGTGTTGGATGGTTCTTCGTTGATTATTTATCCGCTTTTGGCATTGATGACTGATCAACAGCGTCGAATGGAGGAAGGTAATTTACGATGTGTGGTTTTTAGAGGAGGTCAGACGGAGCAAGAACGGGAAGAAATTTTTTCAAAGTTGAAAAACGGTGTAAAAATTATCCTGGCTAATCCAGAGGTGCTTAATAATGATGGTTTGGTTTCGAGATTGTGCGAAGTTGGAATAAAACATATTGCCATAGACGAAGCACATTGTGTTTCTGAATGGGGAGATTCATTTCGACCGGCTTATCTTGGACTTGGAGATGTTATTAAAAAGATAAATCCTCCAATGATTACAGCTTTTACCGCGACAGCGTCGCCTGTGGTTTTGGAACGTGTAGCACAAATTCTTTTTGACGGCGAAGCACATATTGTTCGGAGCGAAAGTGACAGGACAAATATACATTATTTTGTCAGATATTCCTGTGAAAAGAAAAAAGAAGCTTTATTGCTTGCAGAAAGTGAAGCAAAACCAATGATAATTTTTTGTGGAACAAGGTTTAAAGCGGAAGATATGGCAAGAGAATTGAATGTTTGTTTTGGAAGAGAAACTGCTAGGTTTTATCATGCTGGGTTAGAAAAATCAGAAAAGGAAAATACTGAAAAATGGTTTTACAACAGCAAAGATGGAATTTTATGTGCAACTTGTGCCTATGGAATGGGAGTCGACAAAAAAGATATAAAAACTGTGGTACATATCGAAGCATCTCCGACTGCAGAAGCTTATATTCAGGAAGCTGGAAGGGGTGGTAGAGATGGAAGTGTTGCTAAGGCTATTTTGATTTGGAGTTTAGAAGATTCTTTAAATTATTCGTTTTATAAAAAAGGTTCTAGAGAAGCTGCGATGCGTGAATTTGCTGAAACTACAAAATGTAGAAGGCAGGTGCTGCTTGACGCTCTTGGCGCTGAACAGGCGGTTTGCAGCGGATGTGATTTATGCAATGCAAGGAATGAAAACTCAAACGAATCTGGTAGAAAAAACATTAAGTATAAGAACTCTTTTAAAAGTGGTCTGGAAATGTGTGACTGGCAGACAGTTTATTCTGTTATAAAAAAATCAAAAAACTATTATTCTGAGAATGATATTGAAAATGAGATTTTTGCAAAACTGAATAATAAAACTCGCAGAATTTTGGGGGTTAATGCATGGACTCATGGAGAAACAGTTGATGTTGTCAAGCAACTTAAAAATTCTGGAAAAATTGAATTAGATAATTTTTTATGGAAAGGAAGACTAAGAATCAAGAAGAATAAAAAAAATCATAATTCTAATCCATAATTGTTATTTCTACGCGTCTGTTTCTGCTACGCCCTTCTTCTGTGGTGTTTGAAGCAACTGGCTGAGAGGAACCTTTTCCTTGAGTAAAAATGTGATATTCATTTCGAATATTATTTTTTATCAAAAAGTCAGCTACGCTCTTAGCACGGCTTTCAGAAAGTGCCTGTCTTGCACTTTCTGTGCCACGCTCTGCACAATGTCCTGTTATCAAAAGGTCGTTGTTGAACTGTTTTAAAACTTCTCCAATTTTTTGGAGTTTTTTTTGTTCGGAAGGCAAAAGTCTGTCCGAATCTGGTTCAAACTGAATGTTTTCTATGCTCAGTGTCAGACCTTTTTCACCTTGAGAAACGTTGACATTATCAAGATTATAGTTTTTAAAAGTTTCCTGAAGTTTTTTTACATTTGCCTGACTGTTTACAGAGGTAAAACCTGTTACTTCACCTTGTGATTTTCCGTTAAAAACATAAGTATTCCCGTAAAAATCTTGTAACTTGTAAAGATTAATTCCCCACTTTTCTGTCAGAAATTGCAAGATTTTT
>CAMEET010000132.1 GCA_945915085.1 uncultured Treponema sp.
TCTGTCCCTGCACGCACTAAAAATTCTTATACCAGTGAACATTTTTGTTTGTGCGTGCCTAGAGTTTTGGCGAGTTTTTAATCCTTGTGTGAACTAAAAACTCCGCTTCTGCCAAAACTCAAAAAAAAGTTTTGTTTAAAACAAGATTTGCTCCTGCTTTTATTTGATTCTAGATTAATTCGCCAGTTGACTGTCTGATTTGCAGGGTTTTAAACTATACAGCGCACCGAGGCTTGAACAGGCGACGAAGTCGAGTCCGAAGGACCGAGCGGTAGCGAGCTGTGAAAGGCGACTGACTAACTAAATTTTGCTAAAAAAAGAAAAAAAAGGGGACAGACCTCGATTTTACAAAATAAATATTTTATTTCTTCAATTTTACTTATCCCTTTTTTAAGTTTATATCTTGTTTATTCTGGAAAATCCAATTATAATATTATTGTGGCTGAATTATTTGTTGTGGGAACCCCGATTGGAAATTTAGGCGATATCACTTTCAGGGCTATAGAAACTTTAAAAAATGTTGATTTTATTGCCGCTGAAGACACTCGTCATACTTTGCAGCTTTTGAATCATTTTGAAATCAAAAAGCCGCTCATTTCCTGTCGTGCCCAAAATGAAAAATTCGCTGGTGAAAAAATAATTGAGCTGTTAAAAGAAGGTCACGATGTTGCATACGCAAGTGATGCTGGAACTCCTGGAATAAGTGACCCAGGAGCTGTGCTTGTTGATTTGGTTCGAGAAGCAGGTTTCAATGTTGTGCCTATTCCTGGTCCTGCGGCGTTTGCAACTCTTGTAAGTGTAGCTGGAACTGGTGGAAAAACCTTAATTTTTGAAGGATTTTTGTCACCAAAGGCTGGTAAAAGACGCACCCGTCTAAAAGAACTTTTGGAAACTGGAAATGCTGTAGTAATTTATGAAAGTCCTTTTAGAATTGTTAAACTTTTAGCAGATATTGCCGATATTGAAAGTACAAGGCGGATTGTTGTAGGACGGGAACTTACAAAGTTGCATGAAGAAATTTCAAGTGGCACTGCTAAGCAAGTTTTTGAAGATTACAGTTCAAGACAATCTATTAAAGGTGAGTTTGCAGTTTTCATTTCTGGTGTAAAAAATGTTAAACATTTTGATGAATCTGCCGATAATTAATATATAGAGGGGTAGGATGTTATGATGATTAATAGTATTAATAACGTTTCTCAGGTAAACAATGTTCAGAATCTTCGCAAAACAGAAAATACTTCAAAAGTATCTGCAAGTACTGATTCCATTAGTGTTTCTGCAGAAGCTAAAGAAATGGCAGAGCTTTACTATATGGACAAAGTTGCACAAGAAACTCCTGACATTCGTGCTGACCGAGTTGCAGAAGTCAAAGAAAAACTAAAAGACCCTAACTACTTGAATAACGCAGTTTTTACCTCTGCTGCCGACAATTTTTTGTCTGCTTTAGGACTTTAATAAAGTAATTTGATATTTTTGGACGATTTTTAAGGCTGTCGAAAAATTTTGTTATATAGAAAATCTGCCGAATTTTTGATTTCGACAGACTTTTTATGACAAAGCTTTTGGACAGCCTTTTTTTTGCATTTTTTTATATTCATGGTTTATGGAGTGAAGCAGTTTATGTCTGATTTTATTTTTAGAATTAATCCAAATATTATTTTAGGTCCTTATACTGTAAGCAGACTTGGACAGCAGGTTCGTGAATGGGGTTCGCGTTTCATGGTGATTGTGGATCCTTTTTTGAATGAAGCAAAAGTTTCCGAAAAAATCATTCAAACTTTGAGCGACCGAAAAATCGATTGTATTATTTTTTCTGAACTGACTGAAGGAACTTCCACAAAAACGATTACCAGAGCACTTTCACTTGCAAAAGAAGGTCATGTCCACGGAATTATTGCAATCGGTGGAGCAAAAGCCCTGCATGTTGGAAAAATTGTAGCTGCACTTTACAATGAAGTTCACGATTTATTCACTTTTGTGGATGGAGCTGTTCCTTCTACAAATCCATTACCTTTAATCTGCATTCCTACTACTTACAGAGCCCCTTTGACTTTTAAACAGGAAGTTCCAATCACAGATGCAAGATGCAATCAGCTTAAATTTATGCAGGTTCAAAACGCTGTATGCAAACTTGTTTTGATTGACCCAAATCTCATGCTCACACTTACTGACAATCAAAAATCTCTTTTTTCTATTGAAATAATCGGGTTGGCGGTGGAAGCTTACATTTCCCAAAAAGCAAATTTTTTCAGTGATATGTTTGTGGAAAAAGGTCTCGAACTCATTTCCTATGCACTGGACGGCTCTCCGTCTTTGGAAATCACCACCCCAGAAGAAGTTCTGCTTGCACAAGGTGGAATTCTAATTTCCATGGCAGTTTCTGCATCTGCATTAGGCATGGACACTCTTCTTTCTTTGAGCATTTATTCACGATATCATAAAAGTAAATCACTTGTAGCTTCCATTCTTCTTCCTTTTGCACTTGAAGATGCCTGCAAATTTAAAGTTGCAAAGCTTGAAAAACTCGCACACATTCTCAGAACCTGTCCTGAAGAAACGAGCGGAGCCGAAGCCGCAAACTCTTTAACTGAATATATCCGCGATAAACTTGGAATTGCAAACTTGCCTACCCGCTTAAAAGATTTAGGTTTATCGATTGAACAACTTTCTCTGGCAGTTGAAGATGTCGGTCAAACAAACCTCATTAACAATCTGCCTCGAAGCATATCTACCGATGAATTATTTGATTTTGTAAAGATGGCGTACTGATATGATAGAACCAGCAAAACTTTTTCAACTTGAAGGCGGTCAAAAAAGACGAAAACTTGCTTTAACTTTTGGAGCTCTTGAACGTGACATTCGTGGAATCGCTGAAAAAGGAACTGAATATTCGTTTACTTCCATGACCCGCTCTCAATATATCGTGCAGATTACAAAAGTTCTGTTAAAAGATGAAAAACTTGATGATGCTACCCGAAAGGAACTTGAAAAAATTTTATCTCAGGATAATCTTGATGAACTGAGAGTCTGCAATGTTGCAAGAAATGCCCTTTTGGCAATAATCGGAACTTTTCCTGCGGAATGGGATTTAGTTATTGCACCTCACACTCCCGCAATAGATGAAAACGGAATTGTAAGAAAACGTGATTTTTTTCCTGACGTATGCGTATATGCCGAAGACATTCGTTCTCCCTTTAACATTGGTTCAATTTTCAGGACAGCAGAGGCCATGGGAGCTGATAAAGTATTTATTTCACCGCGCTGCATTGAACCGACACAGCCACGTGCCATCCGTTCAGCAATGGGTTGCATCGAAACAATGGGTTGGAATCGCTGCGATTTATCACAATTACCAGAAGATTTACCTGTTTTTGCTTTAGAAACTGGCGGAACTGATATAAATGACTTTGTTTTTCCAAAAAAAGGAATCTGCATTATCGGGTCGGAAGAGCTTGGAGTAAGTCCAGAAGCTTTAAAACGTGCTGATTATGGGCGTGTTACAATCCCTATGAAAGGGCTAAAAGCATCTCTCAACGTAGGTGTTGCATTTGGTATTCTGATGCAAAAGTGGGTAGAATCTCTGCAAAAATAAACTGAGTCCCCCTGATTTTAAATCTAAATTACTCAAAAATGCTTTTTCTGAGAAACAATAAAAGTAATCTTAATCTTTAGGCAACATTCATTTGCTCTATGATATATTTTAACTGACTTTCCGAAGAAATATTAAAATCTTTTAAGATCTGCTTATTTATCTGATAATATTCTGCCACATCATCCTGATAGAAACCAAGCATTTCAGCAAGATAAAGAAGTTCGTAATCAGAACGATTTGGATTATCATATTCATCAATATAAGTTTCCAAAAAATTCCACTTTGCAAAAATATCATAAGTGCTTGGCGGCATTTTAAAATGTTTCGCATAAACAAGCGATATGAAGTTTCCTGCATTTCCAATCTCAAAAAACTCCATGATTTCATCACCAATATTTTCGTACTGACTGCACAAATCTTTGACATACTGTTTCTGTTCATCAGATGCAGTCAACAGGAAGATAAGTCCCATTTTATCTAAAAGTCCCAGGGTATAATAATATTCTTCATCATGGTTTTTAGAAACATTTGGAAAATTCTTATAAAGATTATATGCGTAAACTGCAGTACGTTTTGCATCTTTAAGTAAATGAACAAGTCTGTCAGTTGGCTGAATTTTATTCACAGAAGGATTACTGTCTGAAAAGATGAATTTCAGCTCAGTATCAGAAAGAAGCTCCAGAGCTTTTGGAATGCTGAAACATTTTGAATTTTTTTCCAGAGCATATTTCAAAGTTAACAACGTAAGTGTTGTATCATCACGGATAAAATCAAGGAGTTTCTGGCGGTCAATAAATGAACTGTCTTTTTGATTTACAATAGAACACGCTACATCAAATCTCGATTCAAAAACAGGAATTTTTGACTGCATGGTGACAAATTCATAAGACACAATTTCTACGCCAGCAAAAATTTTTTCATCACAAGGTAAAATAATCTGCGTGATCGTTTCTTCATCAGTTGAAAAAATCTTAAAACAATCACGTTTAAGCCCAATTTTCTGAAGCATAAGATTGATGATAATAATGCCAAGTCCAGCTCCTTCTGACTGGTCAATAACATTGGCAACAACTTCATCCATATTTTTATATTGCTGAACACTGTCCAGTTTTTTTTGAATACGTTCTTTTTCAAAAACTGTTAAAACTGAATTATTTTTGATTTCGATAACGACATTGTGATTCGTAAGCTGAAGGGAAAGTTTTACATATAGACCTGCTTTTCTTTGCAATTCAAGATAATGCTCAAGTTTTTCGCAGGTTTCTTCCCTGAAGTGTTCCATTCCTTTTTCATAATCATCAGGGTCGTTAATATCAAGATTTTTTTCTTTAAAATAAACTCGTTTAATATTCGCTTTTTTTGAGTTTGCTAAAAGTTCACCTAGACAATAATTGATATACTCCTGCAAATGCTCCTGATGACAAGCTTCCAAAAACAATTCAACGACACTACGGAAATACATCTCCATATTGCGTGAAAGTGTATATGATGTAACCTCTATGGGCATTCGGAGTTTAATTGCATCTAAAACTTTTTTTCTATCAATTTTTAAATGTTCTTCCATATCTGTCATCTTTTACATTTTACTATATTTTCGTTGTTTTGTAAAAGAGTTTTGTTATTTTTTTTATTTTTT
>CAMEET010000133.1 GCA_945915085.1 uncultured Treponema sp.
GGTCGATTTTTGAAGTGTATGCTGCTGGAACATAAAAAATCCATCCGCATTGTTTTCCAACATCGCTAACATTTGCAGATTTATCTGTAAGCTGATAAGCATTCAATACTCCGCCCGGTTCATTTACCGCTTTGTCCTTGAATACAAGATAATTCAACTTTTCTATAAGCATATTTTCAAATTTCTGATAAATTTGCCGTTCGACTGCAAAACGACCGTGTTTAAAGCCAAAATTTAAATTTTCCATTACAACAATTGCATTGTTTTCAACCATCAGCTTTGCAATTTCATGAACTACATTTGAAAGATAACCTTCCTTTAGTTCCTTGATATTGCTGATTGTCTGCCAATTCTTGCGTGCTTTATCTCTGTCACCTTCTTTTTGCACAAGTTTTTCCTGATAATTTACAGGAACTGGTGGTTTATCATTACAAGTTTGTTCCACTATATTCAGCGTTTTTTGCATTTCTATTTCGCCTTTTTGATTTATAAGCGAAAGGTAAATTAAATGACGTTCACCACGGTCAAGTCCAATGATTTTTACATCAGGATTATTTTTGAGATAATCCAAAACTTTTTCATTAAATTTTTTGCCTGTAATTTCAGGTGCTTTGAAATTCATCGTAATCGGACAATGGAAAAGATATGTATCCTGTAAAAAATGTTTGTCTTTTGTAATAGTATAATTGGCTTTATTCCAGACAACTTTGTGTGTATCAAGATATTTCTGTGCCTCATCAGAAAGTGAAGAAATCTTATTGTTCTTGAATTTATAGATTTCCTGATAAATATCTTCTGGGATTGATTCTCTGTCGGCTGTAGTTCTGTTTACAAGAATAGAATCTTTTTCATGCTTAATTTCTTTTATGTTTTCTGATTTTGGTCTGAAAAACAGTTCTGCTTCCCCGTTCAATTTTAAACATACATCCTGTAGATTTTCCTGACTGAAAAGATTTTCCCAATAAAGCGTATGAAGATTTTTCTTTCCTGTTGCTTTTTCGGCAAAATCTTTGTTGTAGATTTGAAAAAGGTAAAGTTTGCCATCATCTGCAAGTTGTTCAAGATTTTCAAAATTAATGTTCTCAAATTTTAATTGATAACAAGACTTTATCGTATCGACGTAGAATTCTGAAATATCATTGTAATCTTCAGTTTTCTTCCAGCAGAAAGTATAATTTTTGTATGAATCATGTCTTGAAAATCCTAATTTGAAATAATCAATAAGTTTTGCTAAAGCTTCTTTATATTCTTTTGGATTTTTGCTTCTGTTTTCGGTCTTAAAAGCTCCTCTATCATAAAAATCAATTACAGATTCTATTGGCAGATTATATTTTGCAACTGCAGGCGCATAAGAATCTCCTTTTGAACGAATAAATAATCTTGGAGTATTCTTATTGTCTGGTTTCTGAAAATCATAAATTAAGTGTTTGCAATTACCAGATTTTTTTAAAAATTCAATATCTTCTTCTGATAATTTTTTATCAAAAATTCCGAGATAGTATTTATTATTGTGGATAAAAATATGAGCATCCTTTGTTCCAAATTCTGTGGCCCATCCATTTAAAAACGAACTGCATTCAAAATTCAGCTTAATCTTTTTTACTTCGCCAGGCTTTTTTGTTACAAAATTGCGAACTTTGTTATACAAAGGAACGATTTCGGCAAGGTCAGACAGAATTTCGTCAAGCTGGGAGTAAAAACTTGAATCCTTCTGTTCTTCACCACGATAATCAACAAGCTTCAGATAATGATAAAGATTCTGCACTTCATCTAAAAAGTTTTTTATAGGAGTTGCAGCTTCTTTTTCTGCCTGAAGATTTTTTTGCTGTTCAAAATCAATCTTGCTGTAAGTTTCTGTAAGATTTTCAAGAATTTTTACAGAATGTTTTTCTTTTGTTTGTTCATCAGTCTGGAGTGGAGCCAAAAGGAAATAGTTTTTTACATTCTTATCAACTTGACCTCCGTTTTGGTTTGCCCACCGTTCATAAGCTGTCTGTAATTCAGAAAGTGAATAATCATTTTTAGATATCTGATTTGTTATCGTTTCTAATTGTTTTTCTGACAATTCTTTCTTTGCTTTATCTTTTTCAAGAAGAAAAAATCCTTCGCTTAGAATCGACCAGTTTCCAAAAATAGCAAGTGAAAAAGCAGTAAGTTCTTTTGAAGGAACAAAAATTTGCGATAAATCATAATCAGCAGAGTTAAAAAGTTTATCAATTTTCTGTTTTGCATCGTCTAGATTATGTTCTTTAAACTGCTTTATTGTTTCATAAACTTCTTCGCTTTTTTCAAAGCCAGTTGGAATAAACGAAGTTGTTTTTTTGTCGCTTAAAAGTTGTTTATAGAGAAGTGTCATTTTTTTGCGAAGTTTTGATTTTTCTTCAATTAGAGGATTCTGATATGCAAGATTAATTTTTTCATTAATTCCTTGAATTCTTTCTTTACCAGCTTCTTCCGAAATTCCACTGATAACAGTATTATAAAAATCAATTCCGCTTTGAGAAAGAACTTTATTAAAACAATCTTTGTCAAAAATATCCGCAAGTTTCTTTCCAGCCAAAAAATCTTTTAGAGAATCTTCTGTTTCAGTAATAATCTCTGGAAAATACTTCTGTAAATCTTCAAAGATTTTTACATTTGCATAAAATTTTGGAAAATTTTCATTTACAATTCGATTACTGATTGCTGTCGCTTTTGCTTCTTCGCTGTATAGATTTTCTCTGTTCTGATGAAAGCCAGTAAAGTATGTTGCAAAACCTTTGAATGTTTCTAAAGCTGCATTTTTATCCGTAACAGTTCCTGTATTATCATCTTTTATAATAGAAGGAAGCAATTCTGTTAAAATTTCTTTTTTGAAAAGTTTAGAATAACGCTCATCATTTTTAAACTTTTTGACAATATCTTGTCGCATTGCACTTTGAAGGACTTCAAGCTGTTTTTTATGTTTTGCTTTTTTAACTTTGTCTTTTTCTGACTGAAATAAATCAAACTGGTCGTAAAGAGCACCCCAGTCAAGTGTCGTATTTGATAGCACATCTTCAATAAAAGATCTGTGAAAATCGTCAATAAGATTCTTGACTTCGACATAAGCTTTTGCTCTTTCAAAATCACTGTTAAGCATATTTGCACTTTTTAAGTTTTCCTCAGTTTTACCTATTGGAATAAGCCTGTTCCTTAAAGTAATGGAACGAGAATAACCATTCCTCTGCCCACAAAATTCTACGCTGATTTTCATAATTACCTCCAAAAATTTTATCTCGATTTATATTTTTCAACAATTTTTTCACATTCTGCACGGATTTTTTCGCGCAGTTCTTCGGGTTTTATTACTGTTGCATTGTTTCCAAAGCTTAATAGCCAGGTGTAAATCATCTGCGACTGGTTCGACTTGAATTTCAGTAAAACTGTTCCGTCTTCCTTTTGTTTTATAATCTGGTCTTTGTGCCATTCACGTTCCAAAACATAGCGGCTCGTTTCTTTTGCAAATAAAATTTCGTATTCTTCAAATCGGCCGGGATTGTTCCAGATGCCTAATTCCAAATCAATATGCTTTTTTATGTCAAAATCTTGCGGGATTTGAAAAGAGTCATTTTTTAATTCTGCATTTTGAATTCTTGCAAGCGAATAAATTCTAAAATCACTTGTCTCGTGTTCAAAACCGAAAACATACCAGTTTCCTTTCTGACAGATTACTTTATATGCATCAAAAATTTTTTCTTTTGGCTCCTGACATTTGGAACTTTGGTATTTAACAGAAAGAACTTTCCTGGTTTTTATAGCATCAAAAATGAGAATAAAAATATTTTCGTCGATTTTTGGGAGCGGGTCGGAAATAAAACTGATGTCCTGATTCAAAAATGATGAATTGACGCTCACAGTATCCGGCAAAAATGAAATCAACTTTTCCATAATATTTTTAAACGATGATTCCAGCGGTGTGTTTTTGTACTGCTCCATAAGAGGAAGAAGCGTGGAAACTGTAAAAAGTTCGCCTTCTGTTAAAATAACATTTGGAACAGAAAAAGTCGGATTACTGTAATGATACATGTTTTTGATTTTGTCATATTCCAGCGGAGCATTCAAATCATCACGCAAACGTTCAAAATCCCGCTCGATAGTACGCTGCGACACTTCGAATTTCTGTACAAGAGAATCAATTTTTACATAAGCACCGCCACGGAGCATTTGGTCAATCTGAATAATCCTAGTTTTCCGGCGGATGTCGTCTTTCGTCTGCATTTTTTTCATACTCTATTATATCATTATAATCAAAAAGAGCGACATATAATGTCGGAGAAAATGAAAAAAATATAAAATTCAAGTTTTATTTTGGGTGGCTGTCTACAACAGTAGAAATTTAATATTGGTCTTAAACTTAATCGAGTTTGAAAAACCTTCAATATCTACAACAGTAGAAATTTAATATTGGTCTTAAACCTTAATTGCGCCGATTGCCAAACTAATCTACAACAGTAGAAATTTAATATTGGTCTTAAACATACTCAAACATCGAAAAAGAATTAAATCTACAACAGTAGAAATTTAATATTGGTCTTAAACCTGTTTCATTATTAGTATACAATAATATCTACAACAGTAGAAATTTAATATTGGTCTTAAACCTTTATGCTAATCAAGAGGGCATAAAATCTACAACAGTAGAAATTTAATATTGGTCTTAAACTAGCATGTTGTTTGAACTGCCATTAAAATCTACAACAGTAGAAATTTAATATTGGTCTTAAACGTTCTACGTACAATACAAGCACTAAAATCTACAACAGTAGAAATTTAATATTGGTCTTAAACAAAATCAGAAATAAACGGCTTAAACCATCTACAACAGTAGAAATTTAATATTGGTCTTAAACGGTTAAAATCAGTCTTCACAATATGCATCTACAACAGTAGAAATTTAATATTGGTCTTAAACCCTAACCTTTGTACAACAGTACGGTTTATTGCTATATTTTGCATTTGTTACGTCAAAATATGGTGTTTTAAGACTTTTCATGGCAATTTTCTCCAGTAAGACTGGAGGTTTGCAATTTTTTTTCAAATTACTTTAATTCAATATTATCACAAAATTTTCTTTTGGAAAAGATATTTTAATTTTTTTTTAATTTTTGGCAAGCAGTAAAATATAATTCCCCAAAAAAAGGTTTCCAACATCTGTTA
>CAMEET010000134.1 GCA_945915085.1 uncultured Treponema sp.
AATTTTATTCGCAGGCAAGAATTCTTGAAAAAACTGAAGAATTAAATCAAATCTCCCAAAGTTATGATGAATATTTTTCGAATTTTCTCAGTTCTATAAACGATAATTATAATTCATGGACAAATTTAAGTTCCGTGCGCAGTTATTATGAACCAAATCCTTCCGAAGTAAATGTTGCGGGGCGTAGAATTGCTACAGAGAAGCTTTTCAGTTTGTACAATGCTTTGAATGGAATCCGTTTGATTGACAAAAATGGAAGAAATGTTCATTTTTCTAGTTTTGATGATACAGACATTTTAAAACAAAGTGGAATTTCCAAAACTTACAAAAATTATCCTGATATTTGCAAAGATGCAGATGAGATTTTATTTGAAAGTTTTGAAAAATTAACTGATGAAAATAATTCAGTAATTCTTTTTGATGATAAAAAATCCAGAATAATCGTATGCGAACCTTTTTTTTATACTGGAAATATTTTTTCGGGATATGCTCTGTTTTATTTTGATTTTTTAAGTCTGCAAAAGGAATTGACGGAAAAAAAATATCTTGAAAAAAATTATAATCTCACTCTTTTTTCTGATGAAAATATGAGCGGTGGAATTGCCGACGGAATTCTGAGCAGTGAAAAAGATAATTTTAAGAAACCGCTTTTAAAATTATGGAAAAATCAGACCAAAAAAATTGAATCGCAGACTGTAGTGCCGGAAAAAATCCTTAAATTTTATTCTGATGAAAAAAATGAAGATTTTTTGGTTGCGCTTTCAAATTCATGTGATTCAAAAATCAATGCAGCCGGTGTTTATAACAGTAGTTTTTTTGCGATTCCCGAAGATTTGCAATTTGTGATTTATCTGTGCATTTTTATTTCTCTCTTTTTGGTTTTGTTCTTGATTTTCAGTTTTAAACGAGATTCGATGACGGTTTTAAAGAAAAAAGTCAAAAAATTACAGCTGGAAATAATGCAGGATTGTTTTGAAAAAGGAGGAAGTATCAAACTTGATAGTGTTTTTCAAAAACTATCAGAACGCAGAAAAGAAATTTCAACAGAAATATTAAAAAGTTTGAAAATCAGTTCCAAAAAACAGTCTCAGGAAATTGAAAATCTGCTTGAAAAAAATTGGGACGAAATATTTGATTTTTTCAAATTGCAGAAAGAGCAGATAGATTTGCACAATAATCAGGATAATATAAATCAAAATGCAGTTTCATCGCAAAATCCGAATGCAGAATTTTTGCATGAAATAAAGTTGCTTTTGCAGGAAGTTTTGCAAAACACAGAACTTAAAACGGTACAAACACTCCCTCAAATAGAAAAAATCGAACCTGTGGAAGAAATTGAAGAAGTAGAAGAAATTAATGACGTAGAGGAGATTGACGACGTAGAGGAGATAGAAGAAGTTATAGAAGAATTGGATGGGGAGGAGGAGGAGCTTGAAGAGTTAACACCGCTGGAAGAGTTAACACCGATAGTCGAGCCAGAAAGCGAGCTTGAAGAATTGACGCCGCCAATTGAGACTGATGCGCCAGTGGAAGGTGAACTTGAAGAACTGACACCGCTTGCAGAACTGACCCCATTAGAAGAATCGTCCCCTCTTGAAGAAATCCCTGTGATTATCCCTCAGGTCATCAACACGGAATTCCTTTTGAAAAATCAGCCGAAATATGAATATACTCCTTCCGATGAAACTTATTTTGCTTCTGAAAATTTTGCGACAGTTGATAATATTTTTGCCGAAGAAATTTGTCTTGGTTCAGGAATAAAAATCAAAGATGAAATCATCCCGATAAATTTTAAATATTTCGAACTAAAAAAATATTTTGAAAAATCTGATGAAAATCAAAACACCCCTGAGCCACAAACAGAGTTTGATAGTGAAGTGAAATCTTCTTCTCCCGAAATGCCGCAAACAGAAGCAGCAGATGTAGAAAAAACTTGTGTTTCTGAAGTTCCTCAAACAGAATTTCCAGACGAAGATGAAATTTGTTCTCCCGAAACGCCGCAAACAGAGTTTGATAGTGAAGCGAAATCTTCTTCTCCTGAAACTTCACAAACCGTAGAAACTCAAAGCGAAATTGAAGAACTTTCAGAAGAAGTTCCGTTGCCAAAAGAATCAACTTATTATTCGATGACAAATTTTGCAGAAAACCTGACAGATGAAACTCCAATTCTCGATGCAGCCGATATTCCCGAAAATGCCATAATCGAAGAAGATGGCGTTTTTTCAATCTCCCAAATTAAAGATTATGAAAAAATGGGACAGGATAAAGATTTTAAATCCCTCGTAGATTCAATCCTCTAGAAATCTTCGCATAAAATTCTGTAGCAAAACAATAAAAAAAGCACGTGCCAAAAAACTTTCGACAATCAGTTTTCCATGCGCGTGCTTGTTTTATCGCTATCCCAAACGATAAAAAAGTTTGTTTACTCAAACGCCTGAAACAGAACAAATTGAGCAAACATTTAAAATTCGCTTAGAGCGGATAAATTAAAGAACAGGCTTCATTGCAGTCATATAAGCGCGAAGTTTGCGGCCAACAACTTCAATAGGATGATTTCTGATTTCAGCATTAACCGAAACAAGTTCAGCGTTACTTACAGCGCAGTCTTTGCAATCCAAACCTTTACCAATAACATCAGTGTGAAGATTAGGCATCAAATCTTTAGCCATCATAGGAGCAGCAACTCTTGCAAACAAATAGCATCCATATTCAGCAGTATCAGAAATAACGCGATTCATTTCATAAAGACGTTTTCTGTCAATAAGATTTGCAATTAAAGGAACTTCGTGCAAAGATTCATAATAAGCAGATTCTTCCTTAATACCAGCATCAACCATAGTTTCAAAAGCAAGTTCACAACCAGCTTTTACCATAGCAACCATCAAAATACCTTTATCAAAGAATTCCTGTTCAGAAATTTCTTCATCAGTTTCTTTAGCAGATTCAAAAGGAAGTTTACCTGTTTCTTCACGCCAAGCCAAAAGATTTGCATCCTTGTTAGCCCAGTCTTTCATCATAGTGCTTGAGAATTCACCAGAAATAATGTCATCCATATGTTTCTGATACAAAGGAGCAAGCAGAGATTTAATCTGTTTAGAAAGTTCATTAGCCTTGATTTTTGCAGGATTAGAAAGACGATCCATCATATTTGTAATTCCGCCCCATTTCAAAGCTTCACAAATAACATTCCAGCCGTGCATCAAAAATTTTGTTGCATATTCAGCAGAAATACCTTCGCTAACCATCTTATCAAAACAAACAATAGTACCAGCCTGAAGCATACCGCACAAAATAGTCTGCTCGCCCATAAGATCAGATTTTACTTCAGCTACAAAAGAAGATTCCAAAACACCAGCTTTAGAACCGCCCATTCCTACAGCCAAAGCCTTAGCAATAGCCCATCCTTTACCTTCAGGATCATTTACAGGATGAACCGCAATCAAATCAGGAACACCAAAACCACGTTCAAATTCATGGTAAACTTCAGTACCAGGACCTTTTGGAGCACACATTACAACAGTAATATCAGGACGAATCTGCATGCCTTCTTCAATCATATTAAAACCATGACTGTACCAAAGAGCAGCACCTTTTTTCATAAGTTTCTGAACTTCATTAATTACAGGAGTATGCTGCTTATCAGGAGTCAAGTTACCAACAAGATCAGCAGTTGGAATCATTTCAGCATAAGTACCAACTTTAAAACCGTTTTCCACAGCATTTTTGTATGACTGGCGTTTTTCAGCAATCGCACTGTCACGCAAAGCATAACTTACATCAAGTCCAGAATCACGCAGACACATACCTTGATTTAATCCCTGCGCACCACAACCAACAATTACAATTTTTTTACCTTTAAGGGCATTTACACCATCAGCAAATTCTTCTTTTGCCATAGAACGACAATGACCAAGCTGCAAACGAGCTTCACGCCAAGGAATCGAATTAAAATAATTGTTACCCATCAAATTACCTCTATTTTTTTTATTGATATTAAGAATTTGGGCGTGCCCGTCAAAGACGGTCGTGCGTTGCGCAGCTCGGTAACCCTCGGCCTCCTCGCTGCACTTCATTCATTTCCCTCGCTTCGCTCGGTCATTCATTCCGTTTCGCTGTGGTGGCTGCCTTCGGCACTGCTCCATGCACTCACGCTATCTTATAGTATAAAATATTGTCACTTTTACGTAAAGTGGAATACAACGCAAAATACAAAAATTCAGCATAATTAAAAAACTTTTGTAAAAATAAAGAAAAATGAAATATAATAGTTTCATAAGAACCTCAAGTTTATTTAACTAGCGCAATTATAGCCATTTGAATAATACGCTAAAAATCATTCCAAAAACTTGAGAAAATCAAAAATCTTCTATATAATTAATATAATGAAAACAAAAGTTGTACCATTTTTATTTGCTCTCGTTATCATCCTTTTAGCTGGAATTTATTATGCATCCAGAAAATTTCTAGTAAAAGATGAAAAATCAATTACATGGGCAAAAGTAATTACACCAAAAAGCTCAGAAACAGGCGAAACGGAATCAGAAAAAAAATCAAACTCACTTGAAACAGAAAAATATGAAACTTTTGTTCCATTGTATACCGGCGAAACATTAATCAGTACTCTTACAATAGACATAAACAATGATGGTTACGATGATGAAGTAATTGTTGTAAGAAAGTCAAATTCACAAAATCTTAGAATTATAGTTGCCGTAATGGATCCAGAAACAGGTGTTTATCAAAGACTTCCAGAAATCGCTACAGAATTTACAAGAACAAGAACTTTTTCTTACACAGGAATGGACGTAGCCGGCGAACATAAAACAGCATTGATTTATCAGGGTGTAAATGACAATGGCGATTATGTTATGCAGATGTTCCATTGTAATACAAATGAAAATGGGCAAAGTGAACTTGTAAATATTGGAGATTTCCGCTGTGACGGAACAGTTTTTATCCAGCAGACAGAACGTTCAGAATCATATTCACTTT
>CAMEET010000135.1 GCA_945915085.1 uncultured Treponema sp.
TGCTCTTCCGATCTAATCATAACACAGAACGCATTTACGCAGAAAAAAGAATTGCAATTTAAGGGTTAGATTATGGAAATCATTGCTTCAAAAGTAATCGAAGATACAGCAAACAGTGAAAGAATATTTTGTAAATTCCTTTCAGCAAATGATACAGGAGAAACTGGAGGCCATCAGAGTGGAATCTATATTCCCAAAAATTCTGTGCCACTCATTTTTGACACTCCTGGCGTAAAGGGAGAAAATAAAGAAGAATTCAACAAAATAAAATGGCAAGATGATTTTGAAACTGACGCTCATTTTAAGTATTATGGACAGGGAACAAGAAACGAATACCGCATAACAGGCTTTGGAAGAAATTTCCCATTTCTAAAACCTGCATTTACAGGTTCGTTAGTCATAATTTTAAAACAGAAAGATTCCTCTTATAAAGGTTATGTTCTTGAAACAGAAGACGAAATTGAGTATTTCCTTGATTATTTTGGAATTACTCCTAACGAAACAAACCGTCTTATTGATACAGAATTAGCAAATCCCGAAGAAAAAGAAAAACTTGCAATTCAAGAATTTATAAAATCCCTTACATCAGATTTCCCTTCATCAGAACAGATGTCATTGGAAGCACAAAGAATCCAAAATCTAGTTTTTGATCATAACGAATACATTCAGCAAAAACCAGATGACAAATTGCTGGATTGGACGGAAGTTGAGTATAGACTTTTCAGAGCTATAGAACATGACAGATACGGCTCTCTCATAAAAAATGGTTTTTCAGATGTTGAAAAATTTATTGAGCTTGCAAATCAAGTATTGAACAGAAGAAAAAGTCGTGCTGGGAAAAGTTTAGAACATCATTTAAGTTCACTTTTTAAAGGAAATTCTATTACATTTACGCCACAGGCAATCACTGAAGGTAATAAAAAACCAGACTTTATTTTTCCATCGATAGAAGCATATCACGACACATCTTTTTCAGTTGATAAATTAGCATCACTTGCAGCAAAAACAACATGCAAAGACCGTTGGAGACAAGTGTTAAACGAAGCTGACAGATTACGTTCCCAAAACAAATTTCTGTGTACACTCCAACAAGGAATTTCTTCCGCACAACTTGAAGAAATGAAAAGTGAAAAAGTTGTTTTGGTAGTTCCAGAGAGATATATAAAAACATATCCCGAAAAATACCAACAAGATATTTGGACGGTAAAGAAGTTTATTGAATATGTGAAAGAAATAGAAAAATAAGGAATGTTTTTTCACCGAGTCAAGCTCGGTGAAAAAATTATTTGAATTTTAGGGCTAAACAAAGTAGCGGTTATACGCGGCTTGGAAATGTAAATTTAATGAGGAAGCGTTACTTCTAAAACATAAATGTTTTCATAAAAAAAAGGAATAAAGAAACGAAAATGTTTATCATCAATAATATCGTATAACAATGTCTTCAAAGCCGACACGGCAGTCAAGCTGCCGTGCGGTTTAAGACTATGTTATGCTCACACGCCACTGGCGTGGGGGGCATATAAAATTTGATTTCAAAATAAAAGAAAGTTATAATTATGATATCAATATATCGGTTAGCAAATGGAATGTAATAGCTCTACTAAAAAAATCTTTTCTTTCGTTACCAAAGCTGGAGAACGCAGGAAAACAAGAAAGTCTTCAACTCCCTCACAAATAATCCCACTTGACGAGCAGACAAAGAACGACTTTGAGTTACGACACGATACAAAGCTCAAGGATACTATGATTTACCTTGACCCGGATTACAAATTCATATTAAGTCCTGCACTCCTGGGCTTTGCCGTCGAAAACAGAATCCACATAAGAAAAAGCAAGTATAATCCGGGCTCGACTGAAACCGACCAAATCGTTGAGCATGAGCTCACCCATGTTCAGCAGTATTCAGAAGGACGCATAAATGAATCCGTTGATGAGCTTGAAATGGAGGCAAATTTCAACGAGACGCTTCACCTTCACAACGGCGAGGAAGTCCGGTATGTTGAGTATGCTCCCGGGAAATACTGGGAAACCACAGAAAAAGAGTACAAAATATTCCTGAATAAGGTTGCCACAGAATTTGAACACAATGTAGAAAGCAATTTGCGAAGCATGGCCAATGCGGAACAGCTGCGATATTTGCTTTCCCTGCAGGAATGGGCACAAGACATGTTCGATGAACCTTTCAGTTTAAGGAGATGATAGCAGAATGACAGAAGAAGAGCGGATGCGGATTATCAACGAGCATTACGAGCAGGACAAAGCCCGACTCACGAAAGACGAGATGAAATTCGGCAACATGAACTACTACCTCAAAAAGGAAGAGTATATAAGAAAACACCTCTGGAAAACCGAGAAGGAGTTCAATACCGACATAATAAGAGCCATGAAGGAAAGGATAAGGTAATGGCAGCGGAATCGCTCACAAGAAGCAGTGCTATAAATCTCATAAACGGCTCCATAGACAGCTTTATGTTTTCCCATGCCTGTTACTGCACCAGCAACATGGAGAGTCTGTCGGAAGATGATTTAGAACTTTATGATCAGATGCACGAGGTCATTTCCATACTTAATGATGATGAAGATTACAGGCATGACCTTGAAACAATGCCACTTGAAGACCTGAAAGAATTCCTTTTAATGTGCAGGAAAATGGCAGACAACAACAATCTGTCATTGAAATCGGAATTCCCACAGGGGAATTTTGAAATCGTTGAGGATGAAAAGACAGAAACAGAATTGAATCCTGACAAAATCGAGAATGAGAAATCTTTCTGGAACACATTATGGGGAGCACTGCAGGGCGAATACAACGATAACCCGACAGGAACGGAAATCCTCATCGATATGGGGCTGAACTTCATTCCTTTTGTCGGACAGGCCTGTGATGTACGCGATATAACGGCATGTCTCAAAAAACTTGTCATAGAAAAACGAGTAAATGAGATAATGATTTGGGTTACTCTCCTGCTCACTGCTATTGGCTGCGTTCCGTATGCTGGCGATGTGGTAAAAGCAGGCTGCAAGGCAATCATAAAGGGAGCTGATGACATCGTTCTGAAAATCCTGCGAAAACTCGATGCGGACGATGTGCAGAAAGCGTTCAAGATGCTCAAAACAAAGTTCACGTCAAGCATTGACGATGCAATCGCAATGGTGAACAAATGGATAAAAGAAGCCGGCAACTCAAAATATGGAAGCAAAATAGATGACGTTTTGAGCAGTGCTGCAGAAAAACTACGCCAGGCATCTGATTTTGTTACTAGCAAGATTGATGAGTTTGGGGAGAAGATATTTGGAAATGGGAAATTTATAAAAAACACAATCTATCCCAAGAAAATAAAATGGGGAATTCATGAAATTGATGTAAGACCTGAAGGAAAAGGTTTTTGGGGAAAAAGAATTAAACAAGCTGATCCTCGAGTTGAGGCTTTTGAATTAAAAATTAATCCGAATAATGAAAGTTATTATTTACCTCATCCACAGGGGGGATATGTTCAATTTGAAAATATGATTAATAGTACTGTACAAGATGGAAAATTAATTCTTAATAAGAAATCCTTTTATCATGTGGATGATATGCCAGATTTTGCAAAAAACAAAATATTACAAGAAGCTCAAAGACAAATTGATTCAGCAATTTTAGCTAATTATAAAGTTGAGTGGTTAATATCAGATAAAAGCGCTGTGGAACAATTAAAAAAACTTTTTGAAAAAAATAATATTAAAATTGAAATAAAATTCTTTCCAGAATAGGAGAAAAGAAATGAAAATACTAAAGGAAGAAATGGATAAATTACTAATAGAAGTAAATTATCAAAAGAAAATCGAGTTTGAAGATAACGATTTAAATAATTTTTATAATTATTGGTGGTGTTTTAACGAAAAAGAAGATGAAATTCAAAATGAAAAAAATGTATCAATTGATTCAATTTTATACACAAAATATTATTGGTGTACTAGATATAAAGAAAAATATGAGCAATTATACGGTTTTGATGCAGGAATTGAGCAACAACAATACAAAATTATTGAAGAAATGCAAATACGTCTAACTGAAAATTTAGATTGGAATACTATAAATCTGATTGAGCAAAATAAGATTTAATAATTCTTTATATAATACAAAGAAATAGCATAACATGCACTTCAAAGCGGACGGCAAGTTTGCCGCCGTGTAAGTGCGTAGTTATGTGGACGCCCGCACTGGGGCGCGTTTAGTAAACAATAAGGATTAGTAAAATGTGGGTGTTAGACTTATTTTGTAAAACAAAAAAATGTTCTGAATGCAATACGAAAAAAAGTAACTCTACATCTTTCGATACAACAAACAAGGAAGAAAAATCGGAAAAAACAATAGATGATTATTATTTAGAATTGAAAAGCTTTTATGAAAGATTCAAACATAATAGAAGCTCAAAGACAAATTGATTCAGCAATTTTAGCTAATTATAAAGTTGAGTGGTTAATATCAGATAAAAGCGCTGTGGAACAATTAAAAAAACTTTTTGAAAAAAATAATATTAAAATTGAAATAAAATTCTTTCC
Organism: uncultured Treponema sp.; assembly: GCA_945915085.1. Lineage (GTDB taxonomy): Bacteria > Spirochaetota > Spirochaetia > Treponematales > Treponemataceae > Treponema_D. The sequence goes on from CAMEET010000135.1 coordinate 4,546, forward strand.
AGAATAGACAATATGTAGTGCCAACCAGTTTGTAAAAACGTGGATTTAGCGTCAAAATGTTAATGATGAAAAATTAACAGTATGGGCATTACCTCATACAAAGTGGAGGCACTACATGGAAATTATAACACGAAACGAAAAGATTTTGCACATTGGAATTGATGTTCACAAGGACACCTATTCACTTTGCTGCTTTGATTTTCACAAGAATGAACTTTCTGATGAAATGACAATCAAGGCAACAACGAAAGCTGTAATAAAATACCTGGAGGCAATAAAGAAAAAGCACAAGGAAGAAATCCTGTTCGCCTGTGGTTATGAAGCAGGACCAACAGGTTACGGTCTTTGCCGCGGATTACAAAAGGCTGGTTATG
>CAMEET010000136.1 GCA_945915085.1 uncultured Treponema sp.
CTTTTTCAAAACAATGAATCAAAAACAAAATGTCATCGCCGTAATAATTTTGCACAAAAAGACGGCACATTTCGCCTTCATCCACAAATTTTTTAAACCCAAAATCACCGTTTCCAGTTTTATTCAAAATATTTTCATGATTTCCTTTTAAAATATGAATATTTTTTGGAAAACTTGATTTCAGTCTGCACAGACTAAATAGCACAGAAAGACCTTCTCCCATTTCAATGCACATTTTTTCGCCAGAATAATTTTTCTGTTCAAATTCATCTTCAATCTGATACCATCTGTTCCTGTTATTTTCAGAATGTAAAATATCGCCCACAAAAACAAGACGAATCAAATCATTCTGCAGCATTTCAAAAACAGAATTTCCACATTCTACACAATCTGTTTTTTCTTTCCCGAAAAACAAATAATCAATTTCATTTTCGTCCACAAATTTTTTTACATCAGCCGATAAAATATCCAGCAAAAAATCTGGACGTGCATGCAAATCAGGAACCACAAGCGTCAGTTTATCTTCATTTTGAAAATCAATCAGACTTCCGCATTTTCCTTTATCATTTTTTGGACGAAAAAACTCACTTTCATTTTCCAAGACTTCCGTTACTTCATTCAACACTTCAAAAAAATCAGCATAATCAGGAAGCTTTTTTTGATTGAGAATATTTCTTATTTCTTTAAAGTCTACACAAGTCATCACAATCAGAATAATTTAATACATTACAAGAGTCATATTTCCGATAGTGATTTTGTCATCCTTATTGAGCTTGACATACTTTCCTGCTGGAATTCTCACACCATTCACAAAAGTTCCATTTGTACTATCTTCATCTTTGATAAAATATGCATCCTTGATTTTTTGGATAAGCGCATGATGACGGCTTGCAAGTTTATTATCGATGATAACTTCATTATCAGAATCGCGACCAATCCTGATTTTTGCCACAAGTTCCACCTTTTTTTTGTTGAAAACCAAATACGAAGCAGGTTTATTTTTACCTACATTTTCAAGATGTTGTCCCACAGGACTGTTTTTTACAATTGTTTCGTTTGCCATAAAATCAATTATACATCAGAAAATCATTTTTTCAAGCAGAGTTTTTTTTAATGTCAAAAATACAGTTTACAAAATTAATCTTTGCTTTCACCAAAACTTCGCAAAAGTTTAACAAACGGTGAATTATTATGAATGGCATCTGCAAGCATTCCCAGCACTTTACGCACTTCTTTTTTTGTATCTCTGTCAAACGAGGCATATTTTCCAATCATTTTTGCATTAGCGACAATCGAATTTTCCATCAATTCTTGATTTGACTTCGCATCACTTGCTTCAATAACGCTAAAAATTGCCTTTACAAAATGTTCAATCTGATTTTTCGAAAGACTTTCTGCCCATTCATTAAATGCTTTATAAAAAAACTTACTCTTGGAATTAAAATCTTCGGCAAGATCAAAACCATTTGCACAAACCTGCCACGTAAGCGCATCATGCTCCATAACAGCGACTCCGTCACTTTTTACAATTTCAAAATCAGACGGATGATAAAAAATCATGCCCACAATCGACAATTCAGGATAAACGCTCACAAGTTTTTCTTTTATACTTATAAATTCAGTTGATTCATAGAATTGTTTTTCAAAACCCGGACCATCAAAATTGTAAACAATTTCTATTCGCTTTTGAACATTTTTTTCTGCAGAACTGGAAGCAGCCACAGCAAGATGACCACCTTTTGAGTGTCCGATTACAACAATTTTATTTTTACATTCTTTGGCTGCGCTTAAAAGATAATTTTCAGCCTCAATCACCGAAGGAATTTTCTCCTGCCAGGCAATATTAAAATCTTCTTTCCATCCCACAATTGAATCATCAGTTCCACGGAAAGAAACAACACATTTTTTATCAGCAATAAATGTAAATGCAGCAAACTGTTCCGAAATTTCTTCATTAAAAACATTTTTATAACCACAAACCTGCACAGAACCAAAACGTACGGAATCTCCAGCTTTAAACAGCAAATCTGTAGTGCCCTTATTTATCAGATAGCCGATTTTTTTTCTTCTTTCCAAATCATCAGTATTTTTCATGCGATTTGCAAGTTCTTTCAAAGTGATTTTTTCATCAAAACTTTCAGAAACAAAGCCATCCACAAGACAATAAGAAATCTGAGCGAGCAAAAGTGCATCTATTTTTCCAAAAGGAACTTTATCAAAATCCAAATCTCCGCGCCAGACAACATAATCAAATAAATTTGCCATAACATCCTCTTAACAAAAAAAATTGCCACCAGATTAAATATAATCATGATGGCAACAAAAAACAATAAATTTTTTTTGGAGGTTTATATGAGATGAATTCTATGTTTATACTTTAAATTTATTTACATCCTCACCAATTCTTGAAATGGAATCAGTCAAAGAAGTAGAAATATCCTTCAATTTTGTAGTTGTTGAATTCACATAGTTTGTACCGCTGGTGATTTCAGAAACTGCAGTTGCAACTTGACCCATAGAATTTTGGAGCGCCTGAATATCTGTCATAATAGCCTGTCCACCTTCTGTCATTTCCTGAGCCGCACCGCGAACTTCACTGGTACTGTTATTCATAAGCTGCAAAGCTTCCAAAATCTGCTGAGAACCAGACTGCTGTTCTTCCATAGCTGAACGAATCTGGAGAACCAAATCACCAGTCATAGAAATGCGTCCAGAAACAGACTGGAATGATTTTTCAGAAACAGAAGATGCTTCAACAACACGTGCAATTCCGTCCTGAATATTGTTCAGTTCTATGCCGATTTTGCTTGACTGTTCTGCAGAAGTTTCGGCAAGTTTTCTGATTTCGTCAGCAACAACAGAGAAACCTTTACCAGCATCACCAGCATGAGCCGCTTCAATCGCCGCATTCATAGCAAGCAGGTTTGTCTGTTCTGCAATACTCTGAATAATCTGGTTTGCATCGACCATAGAAGAAGACTGGTCTGCAATTCTCTGAACAAGACTGTTTACAGCAGAATTCTGTTCAATTCCAGTGTTTACATCAGATTCAAGAATTCTAAATTCTTCAGCCATTTTCAAAACTGATTTATCAACAGAATTAATATTTCCAAGCATCTGTTCAACGGCGGCAGAAGCTTCTACAACACTTGAAGCCTGATTTTGAATCATCTTATCCAAAGATTCAATATTCTTTGAAATCTCAGTTACAGCCGATGCAGAATTTTCTACACTCTGCGACTGATTTTGAACCTGACCATTTACAACATTAATACTCTGCGACATCTGATTGATTGTTGCCGTTGTTGTAGAAATTTCATCTGAAAGAAGAATTCCAGCTTTTTCCAAATCATTTTCGGAACTTTTTACTGTTGTCATAATAGAACGGAACTTTGCAATAAATCGATTTACAGATTTTACAAGCGCATCAATTTCATCATCTTTTTTAGTTTCAAGTTGCACAGTTAAATCAGCATCACCAGTTGAAAGTTCATCAATCAACTCGTTAACTTTATTGATACGTTTAACGATAAGCCTAATCATCAGAATGAAAGAAATAAGAATAACAGCTTCGATATAAAGTGCAAATGCAATCATAATATTCTGTGAAGTTGTCATAGACTGCAAAATTTCTTTTTCTGTCAAAAGGAAAACAATTGTCCAGTCAAGACCATTCACAGGAGAAGCAAAAAGATGCGATTTTTTTCCATTAACAACAAGGCTATCCTGAAGTGGATTTTTGATATTTACAAAAGGTTTAAGTTCCGGAAAATCTTCTACAGTATTCATTACATAATCATTATCTGGATGTGCAATGATTTTACCCTCTTTATCAAGAAGGAAAGCATAACCTGTTTCACCAACTGTAAAACTTGCAATTTTATCGCTGAGAGTTTTGAATCCGAGCATTCCTACATAAAAACCAAAAATATTTCCATCTGCATCTTTAGCAGCTCTTGCAATAGGAATTACATATTGATTGGAAGTTTTTGAAAGAACCATTTCACCAACAAAAACATCTTTTTTGGCAAGCATCATTGCTTTGTAATAATCACGCTCCAAAATGCCGCCCTTTGAACCTACAAGTCCAGTATCGCGGTAAGTAGTTCCGTCTTCTCCACAGAAAAACATATAATCATAAGCAGGATTTCTAAGCTGCTGATTATTATGAAGCCATTCAATTACAGCCTCTTCATCACCAATTTTATTCACTTCTGCTTCTGTATAAACACGCAAATCATTTTTATAAATTTCAATCCAGTTTGATATTTCATCAGCACGACCTGCAGAAATATTCTGTACCATACTATTAGTAGTAGAAAAATTCAAATTTTTAACATTTCGAACGATAACGCGAATCATCCATGCAAAAATAACAAAAACAATAAGAAAAATAATTAAACTTAATTTTGTACTTAATTTTTTTGTAAACTTAATTTTTTCAGCCATAAAACACCTTTTTGCAAACGTTAGGTGACTTTAAAATATAGGAAAAATCACCTAAAAAAATTATAAAACATTTTTATATTTTGTCTACTTTTTTTATCACTTTATCACTTTATCACTTTTTTATTATTTTAACAAAGCTGCAATTTCAGGACGTTTCCATCTTGTTGCAATCACGTAAGCTGTATCACCAGAAACATTTTTTACACCAGTATCAAGAGCAAATGAAAGCAATTTGCTGACAACTTCTTTCGAAGAAATTCTTGCTGCATAATGCAAAATTGTATTTCCCTGAATGTCAGTTTTATTTCCGGCATATTTTACGATATTATTGATAATGCTCATATT
>CAMEET010000137.1 GCA_945915085.1 uncultured Treponema sp.
TATTTATATTTTACAAATAATTGAACATGAAATCAATGTAAAATAAACAAAAATTTGAACATATATACCTTTAAAATCAACAAATATTTGAACATAAAAGTTCAAGTCTAGCAAACAGATTTGTCAGGACTAACATTCTTCGCTTTTTTTTGCGTGAATGCCGTTAGGCACGAACAAATCCGTTTGTTTTCCTTCAGAATCTGAGAAGTCGTTATTTGATGGGCTGCAAATAATCCCATTATTCAGTTTGTGGAAGAAAAGATTCGACTATTTCCTGCCACTGTTTGAGAGTTCTTGAACCTGTGTAAACTTTTCCAACTATTTTTCCTGATGAATCTACAAAAAAAGTTGTGGGTACTGCATAAACATCACTTAAAACGCCATTTAAAAGCGAAGAATCTGGAATTATGTGAAGGTAATCTGCACCTGTGGTTTTTACGATATTTTTGGCAGAATTGACAGTTTTTGCGTTTACAAGACCTTTTGCATTTACAGCGTCGATAACAATCCCAATAATCTGAAAATCACTACCATATTTTTTATTCAGCACACCCAAATCAGGCATCTCGCGGATGCAAGGACCGCAGAAAGTTCCCCAAACATTGACCATAGTAATTTTTGAATCAGCAAAAACCGTCTCGCTTACATTTTTGCCGTCAATATCCTTAGCCGAAAATTTGATGGGTTGAGCAAAAACACAAGTTCCAGCCAAAATCATTAATCCCAAAATAATTGATTTTTTATTCAGATTTTTCATTTTTACATTTCCTCCAGATTTTTTCGCAGCTCTTTTTGCCGCCTTTTTATCTTTGTATCAAATTGTACATTAATATGGAAGTTTTCGATAGGGGGAGAGTTGGGGGCGTTAAGCTATTGTTGTATTTTTTTACAATAAAATTCTGCTGATTTTCATTATACTTATTATGACTTTTAGTCACATTATAAAAATAACTTTTAAAATGTATGTAAAAGAAATCGAAATTAATCGAGTTTTGTCTCTACAGAACTTTTAAATTAGCATAAGTTCCTTTCTAGAAGAAATGTTTAGTTTTTCAAAAATGGAATTCATGTGGCTTTTTACAGTTTCTATGCTGATAAAAAGTTCGTCGGCAATCTGTGCGTTTGTGTATCCTTTTGCTGCAAGCCGTGCAACTTCAATTTCACGCCGCGAAAGAGGGCTGTAATCAATCTGCTTTTTTATGTAAGTAACTTGCTCAGAATTGATTGTGGAAGCGGTTTGTGCTGAATTGTCTTGTGTAAAATCATTTGGCGTTGTTTTGCGGTGTTTTTTTTCTTTTTTGGATTTCCTTGCGGTGTTTATAGCATTTATAATAGAAAAAATTATTCTGTAGAAAAATCCTGTGATTAAAGGACGGAATTTTACGATAACTAGAACTGGCAGATTTAGATTTGCATTTTGGAAATCTGGATTTTGAGATAAATTTCCACTTGAAAACAAATCTCCTATTTTGGAAAAATGTTCGAGCTGGGTAATGAAAACTAGGAGTTTGATAATGGTGAGTAAAAATCCTGCCGTAACGGAGTTCTGTATCATTTTTGAGAAAAAATCTTTTTTGTGTGCAGTCATGAACGTCAGAATTACACTTATAACTGCAACTGTTATAAAATCAAAAATCATATTTACCACTAAAAAAAATGAAACAGTTCATGAAACTGATTTGCAGATTTTTATTTCTGCGAACAGCAATACAAGGTTGATACAGGCAGCATAGAAAAATGGAATAAATCCAACTGCGAGATTTGCTGTAAGTTTTGATAAATCATTTAAATCACCAAGAATGCAAATTGAGCTACAAATTACTGTAGCAAAAGACGCGCACCAATTCAATGACATTGCCGATTTTAATGCATTTTGATAAAGATTTTTTGATATTAAATCTATTTTAGTGCCGGAAAATGCAGTTTTGAGTCCTTTGAAAAGAATTACGAAATTTCCTGAAATAGCAAGCAATGGCAAAACGTAAAGAAAGAGCATTATTATAGAAGGTAAATCAATAATTGTAAGAATTACACTGTTTGAACCCCACGAATAAACTCCTGAAAAAAATCCATAGGTTGTAAAAACTGCTGCCAGCAGAACAAAACCTATAATGTTTTTGAAAACGGATTTTTTATTTGTATTTTGTTTTGATTTCTGTTTTGAATTGTTTTTCTGAAAGTTTTCTGCCATGAATAAAACGGATGTTTTACGGATTTTTGCTTTTATTGTAATCAAAATCATTTCGAGCAAAGATAAATATAAAAGGCTCAAAAGAAGAACTGCACAGTTTGATCCAAGATGAGAAAGAATGTCTGGCGATTTGGTTATGTTGGACAATGTGTAAATTATGATGAGAACTGAAATAAAAATGGCAGAGTAAAAAAGCAGGTTAATGGAAAAAGCTAATGTTTCATCTGATTTTTTTAGATGCTGGAAATCGAAAGTGGAAAATTTTTTGCGTGAAGAAAAAATGGTGCAAAAAGATTTTCCGCAGCCGCTTAAGATTATGGAAATTGCAAAAATCAGGAAAACACCTGCAAAAGATGGGAAATCTAAAATGTAAAACAAAGAGCCGCCGCTAATAACGACTTCGAAGAATGTAACTAAAACAATTAAAATTAATGAAAAAATGAAATTAAGAATCATAAATACTCCTTCAAAAACACTGCGTTAGTGCTACACATTTATGTGTATTACACGGACGTGGTTGAATTACTCCTTTAAAAATCTGCGTTCGTACGAGGCAATTTTAGTGTAATGGACTTGAGTAATTTTTGCCAGTTGGATTTTTAAGAAAAGTGGGGGATTTTTGGGGGAATTTTTTAAAATCAAGGTCTGTCCCCTTTTAAATTCATTTTTACTATCAGCTAGATTTTCATACAAATTGCCTTAATTTGAAATTTCAACTCTGTCATCATAAACGGCAACCTGAATGCTGGAGATATAATTATAACATAATTTTCTTCATTTTTGTAAATTAATGGAGAATTCTGTTTATGCAAAAAAATCACTTTCATGAGGAACTTTTTAAGGTGAAATTGTAAAAATGGGGGAGGGTGGGAGTTGAATTTGTGTGAAAAAAATTGATTTTACCCATCGGCAAAATATAAAGGAAGTTTTTGCTTAAGAAGTCTATTTATATATTACCGATAGATTTTGTTATAGTGAATTATTAGTTACTTAATGCATTCCATTCATCATGTGAGATAATTGGAGGCTGTTTATATCCATCATAGCCACCTTTTCTATTATTTCTGTCAAAAATTGACATTTTTGCATTTATAATTTTTATATTCACTCCGTTTGCAATTTTATCAATCTTTAAAGGAGAAAAATTTATTTGATTATATTCAGCCCTTTCAAAATACGCCTCTGCTGATTTTGCAATAAGATTTGAATCAACAATTCCAAAAAGCCTTCTTATTCCGCGAATTCCTTGCGGAGAAATTTTATTTTGAACAAGTAAATTTCCGTCATTATCAAAAAGTCCTACCGTGATTGTAAAATCATAATAGAATTCAAAATATTCTCCAGTGTTTCCAAGATGTGGCTGTGTCACGCTTCGAGTCCAGACAGTGTTATTTTTATCAGAAATTATTTCTTGCCATTCGTTGTAAACAGCAGAAAAAACTTTCATTGCAACTGCGTTTGGTACACAGTTAATGCCAGGTTTTACTGAAAAGTGCACATTCTCCATCACCATATCAACTTTATCTTCCAAATATGAAAAATCATAGACAACATAAGCAACATTTTCGTTCATATATGTTTCAAGTTGAAGAAAAATTTTGTTCCATTTATCTTTTAGAATATTGTAATATGTAATTCGTTCCTGCAAATCCATTGTATCAATTGAAGAAGAAAGAATTTCTGTAATGTTATTTTTTGCTTCTAATTCAAAATATCCTGAAACTTTGGAAAAAGAATCGAGGGCTTTTATATATTCATCAGAATTTTGAAAGGCTACTCCTTTTGCAAGATTTAATGCACTTTTATTATCTACACTATTAACTTTAGAAAGTTCGGCTTTTTCTTTATCCGAAAGGTCAATTCCAAGACTTTCAAGTAGATTTTGCGAAATTTCATTTACAGCTTTTCCATTCTGCATTTCAGTTAACGAATATCGATTATTTACACTCGCTTTAATTTCATTTGTCGTTACATCATTCACACGAAAATTTACTTCATACAAACCTGCAATTTGTTGAATATTTCCAACTACAACAAGTTGAGAATTTGTCATCTGACCAATTTGAGCTGCACTTTCTTCAGAATAATATCCAGTTTCAGAAAGCTCTTGTTCTGCTTTTATCAGCGATTCATTTTTCCGGTCAAGAACTGTCATTTTAGAAAATTTTGCAAGTTTTCCTGTAATTGAATCCTGAAAATATTGAGGAAACGATGCAGATTCTGAAGTTTCATTAAAAACTTTAGGTAGAGTAACAGCAATTACAAGATTTTTCCCTTTGTAAGGATTTTTTAAAGATACTGTTCTTGTATTTTGATTTGTAGCAGAAGAAATTTCTTTGTTATATAATTCTGTAGTTGTACTATGCTTCACTGGAGAAGTTGAATTACAGGCGGAAAATAGTACAAGTGCAATCAATAATAAAATAAATCTCTTTTTCATAAAATTATCCTGAAAAGCCATTTCTGTATTTTTTGTATAGAACAGTAATGGCTAATCATTTTAAAATTATTTTAGAATAAAATTGAAGCGGCAAGAGCTTCTGCATCAGCCCATTCTTTATCTGCTCCAGTTATTGTTGCTGCAGAAGAAAAAAC
>CAMEET010000138.1 GCA_945915085.1 uncultured Treponema sp.
GCACTGAAATCAGAACCATTTCGACCCAAAAGTCCCATAACAGGTTTACTGTCAGTTCCACCTTTCCAGGTGCAGACAAATCCAGGAAATAAAAGAATTCTTGTCTGTGTAGGATTTGCACCATCACGGAACGGAGCACAAGCCTCATTACAAAGTGCATAATCAGCTTCACCTTCTTTTTGATTTCCAGTTGTGAACACGAATTTTCTAGAATCCAAGTAAATAACACTTTGCTTTTTTGCAAGAAGAACAGCTTCCATGATTGGAGCTGACAAAAGTTCACCCATTCCCATAATGCGGCAATGAACAGTATCAGGACATTCGCCAAAACTCACACAACCAGCAAGAAGCTTACCAAGTTCTACAAAGTTTGCTTCAAGTCTGGACATTACTTTTTCAGCTTCAAAACCAGGCAATTTAGACTGAAGTTCAAGACAAATCTCATTGTGAGTATTACGTAAATCGGATACATAAGCATCGCCAGAAATACCGGTGGTAGTCGCATCAATAGCAGCTTGAAGCGAATTAGAAACGCCTGCAACAGCACTGACAACAACACTAATACGATCTTCTTTTGCTCTGTTAATAATAATTTCAGAAGAAGCCAAAATGCGGCGGGCATTAGCCATAGAAGTTCCGCCAAATTTCAAAGTAATCATAATACCACCTTAACTGAAGACTGCAATTTCCCCGATATTCCGAGCGAGCATCTTTTTTTATTTTCGAAAAATTATACAAAAAAGAGTCAGCTTCAATTGTCAATAAATATAGGACAACATTATAGAACATTTTGAGTTTTTATCCAAGATACTTATTTTCTTTTGTCTACATTTCAGCAAAATTCAGTTCGTAAGTCGCCTTTCACAGCTCGCTAACGCTCGGTCCTTCGGACTCGACTTCGTCGCCTGTTCAAGCCTCGGTGCGCTGTGCAGTTTAAAACCCTGCAAATCAGGCAGTCAACTGGCGAACATTTAAAGTCTGTTCAAATTAAGGAGGGACAGACCTTATGTTTACAATTTAACAATGAAAGTTGAACGCTACATTTCTGACAAAGATGGAATCCCTGAAAGTGATAAGAAGTTTATAAAAGAGGAAGCAAATATTTCAATTTGTGGTTCTGATTGTCCAAAATGCTATTGTTTTGAATCAAAAATGTGCAATGGCTGTAATGAACACAAAGGTGTTGTTTTTCACTGCAATAAAAAAGAATGTTCCATTTATAATTGTTGTGTTTCAAAAAATGGTTTTAAAAATTGTTCAGAATGCAGAGAAATTCCCTGTGAAATTTGGAAAAAAACTCGGGATCCAAAATTTTCTGATGAAGAATTTGCTAAAAATATTAAAGAAAGAATTGTGATGTTAAAGAGTTTATAAGATTATTTTCCCAAATATCTTAATTCAATTTTTCGAATAGATTCATTAATTTCATTTGCAAAGCTTTCAATACTTTTATCTTCTTGAAAAACATAATCTTCTGGAAGAAAAAATTGATATACTTCAACATCTAAAAATTTTGAAAGTTTTTCAATTGTTTCTGGAGAAACCCATTTTTTACCGTTTTCAATATCACTAATAAAAGTAAAAGCTAAATCAACTTTTTCAGATAATTCAATTTGAGAAATTTTCTTTTGTTTTCTTAACCGTTTTAAATTATATCCAAATAATTTTTTAACTTCTGAATTATTCATATTTAATCTTACAGCATAAAAAATAAACTATTCGCTTGACTTATGTCTAAAATCTGTTAGAATAAATATAATTCTATTAGTATAGATAATTAGGAGATATTTATGTACATTAATCGTAAAGAGCTGAAAGCAGCTGCTAGGGCTCAAATTAAAGGAAATGTTGGAACATTTTTTGGATTATCATTAGTTTTAGGGATAATTTTATCTGTTTCTGCAATTACATTTGTCGGACCTTTTATATTATTAGGACCTTTATATTTGGGATTATCAATGTTTTCAATTGAAGTTGTTAGAACTAGTAACGGAAAGTTTGAAACAGGATTTAAAGGGTTCAAACAATTTGGGACAGCATTTATCGCATCTTTATTGATGACATTATTTACATCTTTGTGGGCTTTGATATTTATTTTTCCAGCATTCATTGCAATATTTAGATATTCAATGACATTCTACATCATTGCAGATAATCCCTCTATTTCTGGTTCTGAAGCAATCAAAAAATCAAAAGAAATGATGAAAGGTTATAAATGGGAACTTTTTGTTTTATTATTTAGTTTCTTCTGGTGGTATGCTCTTGGAGTTATTACTTTTGGTTTAGCATATATTTATGTTATTCCTTATGTCGAAGCAACTGTTGTTAATTTCTATGAAAAAATTAAACCAGAGAATCCTTCTTCAATAACAGAATAATTATTATAAATTTATTATAAGATTCTTGTCTATTTCAAAAAAAATCTCTTTAAAGGAGTGTAAGATAAAACCGCTAAAATAACGCGGCTTTATCTTATCTAAAGTTTGCGTTGCAAACTTATTATTCAGGGGTTAATACAACCCCTGAAAACGAGCGAGTCAAGGCCTTGAGCGAAGCGTGCCTTGACCGGTCGTATTAAACTGCTGTTCCTCATTACATTACGGAACAGTGTAAAAAGTCAATCGATTGTTGAAACAATCTTCTTGACTTTTTATGGGAGTAAAAAAAATGGCTAGAGCGTACGCTATCTTTACAAAAATTATTTTCGGAATTTTAATTATCATTGCAATTATATTACTTTTAAAAAAAGAACTTATTGCAGCAATAGTATCGTTACTTGCAGGCTTTTTATATCTTTTTCCAGCACTTGCAATAGCAGACTTATCAGATCAAAATGAAATCTTACGTCGCTATTTTAGTGGATTAGAAAATGAATTAAACAATATAAAAAATAAAATTCAAGACATAGATAATTTGTCCCATTCTGTCAAACAATTAAAATCTGGAATAAACCGTATAGATAATTCAGAAAAAACAGTGGAATCAGTAGAAAATCAAACAACTGCAAACACAACTGATAATTGGGTTTGTATGAATTGTTATCACACAAATCCATCTGGTGTAAAGTTTTGTGAGCAATGTGGGAAATAAAATTTTATTGTATTTTTAATTAATAAGGCTATATCCGTAAAAAGTATTGCTAATCATACATAGCTTAGTTTAAATATTAACTAACTATGTATGAATAATTTTGAATCTTTTTGTGAATTTGTATTCTATGAATCAACTGGACTTGGTTCCCTTTACGAATTAGATAATGCTCTTAAAGTTTACATAAGAGCTATCAGATTAACCGAAGCTCTTACAAAACGTACACAACCAAACTTTCAAGCAGATGTTAATGAAGTTTATGAAAAAGTCCGTTCTGTTTTTCATTTAACTCTACCAATTGATAAAATACAGAATCAATTTAAAAGAATTGAAAAATTAATTTTTTCATTAATAACTAAACTTAAAGACATTCAAGAAGACGACAGACTAGACAATAATGCAAATGCAGGTATAGTAACTGCTTTCGAAAATGCCTTAAATCAGTTTTTTGCAAACCTTCAAGCAGATTTTATTGCTCATAACCTTGAATTGCATCATTCTTTTACGGTGGGTACTAATAATACCCTGCTAACCCTTAAAAACAGGTTGTTCAATAAAAGCCGTGTAGCTATTTTTCGCATAATCTAAAAATCCTACCAAAGTTTCTGAAACTTTGAGCTTCTCAAGCTCTAAAAATGAACTTTTCAATAAGTCGATACATTTAGAATACGCATAGACAGAAACACTTTTATACTCTTTCTTTTTTTCTGCGGTTTTGAGGTCTCTTAATGTATTAAGAATTGATTTTTCCCACAGTTTTGTATCAACAGTGCCAGTTTCTGTATAAAAATTGGATGCTGCAATTATACCTGCTAAAAGCCAACGCAAATGACTATTCCATTTAAAACAGAACTTTACTTCCATAATCTGCCTTCATTTCCAGTTTAAATATTATAACTTTTCTCTACTTTACCCTATAAAGTTTATTCCCCAAAAAATATCCACCTTTATCTTATTTAACTTAGTGTGGTTTTTGCAAAGCGTCCAAGATTTAATGTCGCCAGATAAAGCAGTGCCCTTATTGTATTGTTTCTGGCAGTAAAAGTCTTAATTGCAGCCCTTGCACATGAAACGCTGCATTAACCCTTTATGATCGTTTTTCTTGATGTTCAAGGATTTGCAATGTGGACAAGAAATTCCGTTTTCAGACTTTTTGGACAAAAGAAAATCCTCGAATCCGTTGTAATTGAAATCAAGGGTTTCAAGGAATTGTTTTACGGACATAGCCTTTTAAAATAAAAGTCTTTCAAAAAATATTTTCAGCAAAATTTCAATCACCCAGTCGCCTTTCACAGCTCGCTAACCGCTCGGTCCTTCGGACTCGACTTCGTCGCCTGTTCAAGCCTCGGTGCGCTGTGCAGTTTAAAACCCTGCAAATCAGGCAGTCAACTGGCGAAAAAACACAAGCTTTCCCCCATATTTTACCTGTATATCTAAGTTAAATAAAAAAAGCCTGGCAGCATCCTACTTTCCCGCGAAGAGCAGTATC
>CAMEET010000139.1 GCA_945915085.1 uncultured Treponema sp.
AGAGTGGGCATTTGCAGTGTTGTTCCTACGGTGAATTATTCGCTTGCGAGTGCGTGTTCAAAATATTTAAATTGTGAACCACTTTTTGTGCAAGCTGGAATAAAAACTGGACTAAAATTGAAATATCCTAATCCAAAGGAAATTGGTGCAGATTTGATTTCCGCTGCGATGGGTGGTGTAAGTTTGTATCCAAATACTGATATGGTGATTGTGGACTTGGGAACTGCAACTACTTTGGAGCTTGTTTCCAGCAATAATGAGTTTTTGGGTGGTTCTATTCTACCTGGTTTTAAAATTTCTGTAGATGCTCTTGCAACTGGCACTGCAAAATTGCCTGCCGTTGAAATTGCAAAACCTGAAAAAGTTTTGGGCTTGACTACAACTGAAGCAATTCAGGTTGGTCTTTTTTACGGTCACGCTGGTGCTATAAAAGAAATTTCTTACATCTATCAGAAAAAAGTTTTTGGCGGTAAAAAACCGTTTATTCTTGGAACTGGCGGATTTGCAAAAGTTTTCAGTGAATATGGTTTGTTCGACCAGATTGTGCCAGAACTTGTTTTGCTCGGTGTTAAGCGAGCCATCGAGCTGAATTAAAAAAAATTGCTTGCAAAATCTTTAGGTTTCAATTTTGAGTTTTCATTTTTTTATTTTTTGGGTGGCTTTTTGCTTCGCAAAAAACAGGCTTTTCAGGGTTACGCTATCGCTCCATTCCTTCGCTATGCTTCGGAACTGGCTACGCCAGCCCTTACAATCCTTGCCACGGTTTAAAATTGAAAACCCAAATGGTTGACCTAGTATTAATTGAGGTTATTTTATGAATTTATTAGAAAATCAGACAACTCTTGCTTTAAACAGAAATAAAAAAATTGCTTTGGTTGGTGCGTTCAGCGCTTTGATTATCGTTTTAACAGTTACAAGACTTGGTTTTATTGCTTTCAGTCCGACAATTTCTATCACAATTCTTCAGATTCCTGTAATTTTGTGTGCCATGATGACAGGTGTCTCAGGTGCAATTTTTTCTGGTTTTGTAATGGGTCTTATGTCTTTGATAATGGCATCAATGAGTCCTACAGGCATTTTGGATCCGCTTTTTGTTAATCCATTGTGTTCTGTGTTACC
This sequence comes from uncultured Treponema sp., assembly GCA_945915085.1. GTDB lineage: Bacteria > Spirochaetota > Spirochaetia > Treponematales > Treponemataceae > Treponema_D. Next base: position 1,120 of record CAMEET010000139.1, read on the forward strand.
AAGAATGCTTTTGGGTGTAGTTGCTTGGATTTTGTGGACACTTTTGAATTTTATTCCAAAAATGCCAAAATCTGTTGCTGCAGGAATCAGTGGTTTTATTGCAACTTGTGCGCATACATTTATGGTTTACGGTTGTATTTTTATTTTTGATGGAACAGGAATTCGTTCTGCTTTGGAAAAAATCGGGATGGCAGGAACAGGTTACATCGGTGTGATTCTCGTTGGACTTCCAAGTGAAATTTTGGAAGCTGTAGCTTCTCTTGTTGTGTGTGCCCTTGTATATGCTGCTTTATTCTTTGCAGGAAAAAAGAAATCTAAGTTGTCGCAACAGTAGTTTTTATAGTATAATGCTCCTATGAAGATTGTTATTGTAGGGGCAGGTTTTACTGGTGTGCAGCTTGCCAAACTTTTGATTAATGAAAGAAATCAAGTTGCCATCATTGATAATGATGAAGATATTATCCGTCATGCTTCAAATCAGCTGGATTGTACAGTTATGTGTGCTGATGGAAATAATCTGGACACTCTGGAAGAAGTTGGAATTGCAAAAGCAGATGCTTTAGTCTGTGTTACTTCTTCTGATGAAGTGAATATGATTACTTGTTCTCTAGTGGATGCAGTTTATCCAAATGTACTTAAGATTGCCCGAGTCAGAAATTATGCATATTATGTAAACACAACTTCTGCACAAAAAAAACATTCTGCTGATAAAGTTGCAAATAAACGTCCTCTTTATGGCATTGATTATATGATTCACCCCGATGTTGAAGCTGCTGATGCGATTGTCCAAGCGGTAGAAAACGGTGCCATTGGAAATGTCCTTTCTTTTACAAATTCTGATTTGGTTATTACTCGTTTTACAATAGAAGAACGTTCTGCTTTTGATAAAATTTCAATAAAATCCTTACGCACAAAAACCGAAGTAAACTTTTTGATTTCTTATGTTGAAAAAAACGGTATCACTTCTTTGCCTTCTGGTGAAACAGTTTTGGAAGCTGGTAATACAATCGGTGTTCTTTTGGATAAAAAAGATATTTCTAAACTTTCAAACCTTTGTGGTTCAAGAAAAAAAGAGATAAAAAAAATTGTTTTGATTGGTGCGGGGCGAATTGGCACAATCATTGCAGAAAAACTGATAAAACCTCAGAAATCAACTTTTGGAAATCTTTTTAATTTTAAATTCACTTCAAAGATTTCAACTTTTTCATCTCGTCATTCTCAGGATTTTGTGATTATTGATACTGATGATGAACTGACAAAGGCTGCTTCTGAAAGATTTCCTGATGCACGTGTAATTCGGGCTGATGCTTCTGATGAATCTGTTTTACGGGAAGAAGGCATTACTTCGTTTGATTTGGCAATCTGTGCAACTCATAATCACGAAATGAATATGGTGCTGGCGGCTTATCTTGAATCTTTAGGTGTAATGCAGTCAATCAGTCTTGTTTCTAGTGCTGCATTTGGTGAGATTGCAAAAAAACTTGGAATTGATGTACCAGTTCCTCTGAGAGATGCTGTTGTAGATTCTATCATGAGTCATTTACGTGGAAAATCTGTAAAAGAAATTCATACAGTTACGACTGGCGAACTGGAAGTTGTTGAATGTGAAATCAATCCTTCATCAAAAATTCTTGGAAAAACTCTCAAAGAAATTGCCGACCCTGGAAATTTCCTTGTTTTGATGAATAAAAATCGGAACACTGAAGTTTATTCAATCGCAAACGGGAATACACAAATTTCATCAGGTGACCACGTTGTTTTAATCACAAAATCAGAGAACAGTAAAAAAGTTTTAAATTATTTTTCAGGAAGTTTGGAATAATGTTTTTTATCACACTTTTGAAAATTACTTCCATTCTCGCAGCAATTGTCGGTGGTACTTTTGCAATTCCAGTTATTGTCGCCATTTATTGCGGAGAAACGGAGTTTTTACCGGCTTTTTTTATTCCCATGATAATCAGTTTTGTGCTGTTTGCACTTATCAATATTCCTACAAGAAAAATCAAATATCAGATGAAACTGCGTCAGACCTTTTTGATTGTCGCACTTTCGTGGATTGTTGCTAGTTTGATGGCAGCAATTCCAATGTATTTTTCCGAATATTTCGGTTCTTTTGTAAATGCTTTTTTTGAAAGTGTCAGCGGTTTTACAACTACAGGAGCTACAATTCTTGGTGATATTGATTCTATTCCTCGCTGCATAAATATGTTGCGCTGTCTTACACATTGGCTTGGTGGAATGGGAATTGTAACTTTGACAGTTGCTCTTTTGCCTTTGCTTGGAGTTGGAGGTTTTCAGCTGATAAAAGCAGAAACAACTGGACCTGAAAAAGGAAAAGTAACTGCAAGAATCACTACAACTGCAAAAGTTTTGTGGCTTATTTATGCAGCATTCACTTTGATAGAAACAATTCTGCTGAAAATTGCCGGCATGGATTTTATAGATGCTCTTTCCCATTCATTTGCAACACTTGGAACAGGCGGATTTTCTACAAAAACCGCTTCTGTCGGAAATTATAATTCTGCAGCTATTGATATAATTATCACTGTGTTTATGTTTTTAGCTGGAATAAACTTCAGTTTGTATTACTATTTGATTCAGCGAAATTTTCGCGAAGTTCGTGATAATTCAGAACTCAAGGCATACATCGGCATTGTTGTTTTTTTCATAGTGATGGTGACAATTTCACTTTTAAGAACTTATGGTACGATTGGAAAATCTTTGCGATTTGCATCATTTCAAGTAATATCGATTATGTCTACAACCGGATTTGCCACTGCAGATTTTATAACATGGCCAACATCAGCACAATTTTGGCTTTTTCTGTTGTATTTTATCGGAGGTTGTTCTGGTTCCACTGCAGGAAGTATAAAAGTAATCCGCTGGGTCATTTTGACAAAACAAGTAAATAACGAAACAAAACGAATGCTTCATCCTCATGGGGTTTTTTCAATTAGATTAAACAATAAAGTTGGAAGAAAGGATATAATTTTCAATGTAGCAGCTTTTATCACTTTGTATTTAGTTCTGGTAGGAATTACGACATTTGTTGGATGTCTTGGAAATCTTGATTTATTTTCATCATTTACTGGTGCATTATCAATGGTCGGAAATGTTGGTCCAGCTTTTGGAACTCTTGGACCATCTGCAAATTATGGTTTTTTACCATCATTTGTGAAGATTTGGTACAGTTTTGCAATGCTTGCTGGACGTTTAGAATTATATACAATGTTAATTTTTATGTTTCCAGCGTACTGGAGAAAATAAAAAAGTTTCTGTAAGCTTGA
>CAMEET010000140.1 GCA_945915085.1 uncultured Treponema sp.
TCAGTAAAAGAACTTTTGAAACAACAGAAATTAAAATCTGGCGCAATTTATAACGAAACAAAATTTCAAGAAGATTTAGCAACTATTCAAAGTGTTTATTTTGAAAACGGATATATGTCAAATGAATATTATCCTATGCCGCTAAAAAATACTGAACGGCACGAAATTTCATATGCACTTACAATAGTGGAACATTCAAGAAGTCATATTGAAAATATCATCATTAAAGGAAACAACAAGACAAAAGAAAATGTTATTACACGTGAAATTCCTATAGAAGAAGGTGATATTTTCTCACGTGAAAAGATTATTAACGGTATGCGAAACTTGATGAATCTGCAGTATTTTTCTAACATTATTCCAGAACCTCAACAGGGGTCCGAAGAAAATCTTGTGGATTTGGTTTGGACTGTAGAAGAACAGTCAACTTCGAATATTCAGTTTGGTATGACTTTTTCGGGAATCACCGAACCAAATACTCTGCCTATTTCTCTTTTTATAAAAGTTGAAAATTCAAATCTTTTTGGTGAAGGAAAAACAATTTCTTCATCAGTTACAGCTTCCAACACAGAACAATCCATCGATTTTACTTATTCTCAAAACTGGATAGGAAACAAACCGATTGGATTCTCTCAAAATCTGGCTTTTTCTCATTCAAATGCTACAACTCCAGTAAATTTCTGGTCACCAAATCTTGAATTAAATCAGCGTTACTATTATATGAATCTTGAAAGCTGGTCTGCTTCTTTGAGTTCAGGACTTTTTAGAAGATGGACGCCAGATTATGCAATTTTATCGTTATCAGGCGGAATTTCAAATTCATTCTCAAACAATATTTACGATGAATCATTATATGTTCCTGTTGATGTCGGTGTGTCATCATTTGCAAATAGATTTGGACTTTCAAATTCAGTTTATACAAGTTTTTCTGTCGATAATCGTGATATAAACTATGATCCTACAAAAGGATGGTTTGCAAGCGAACGTCTTGCATGGTATGGTTTGATTCCTGGCGTAGAAACAGAATTTTTCTTGCGTTCCGATACAAAACTTGAAGGATATTTTAAATTATTTGATATTCCTTTCACTGATACTTATTCGTTAAAAATGGTGTTTGCTGCGTATACAGGACTTTCTGTGATTTTCCCTGTTCATGGAACTGTTACAGATTCAAACAAACTTTATATCGATGGAATGTTTAATGGACGCGGATGGACAGATAATTATAAATATACAAAAGGTCAGGTAATGTTATCGAATAAATTGGAATTACGAGTTCCTGTCGTTCCTGGAATTATTGGAATCGATGGCTTTTTTGATGCAGTTGCTGTAAAAAAATCATTTGAAGATTTGCAGACTCTTAGCCTTAATGATTTTTATTTCAGTTACGGTCCTGGAATCCGTTTTTTAATGCCTCAGCTTCCAATTCATTTGATTTTTGCATGGAGATTCAGAGTAACAGATGGAGTTCCAAAATTTGATTCAACACCATTCCAGTTTGCTCTTTCTTTTAATATAACAAACAGATAATTATTGAGGTTTTTATGAAAAAAAGATTATTTTCTTTGCTTATTTTGATTTTGGTGATTTCTCTTCCTGTTTTTTCGCAACAGATTACAAAATTTGGAGTTGTTGACACCGCAAAAGTTTATAATGCATATTTTAGAAATTCAGCTCCAGTCAGAAATTATGAAAAAAAGAAGTCTGAATTTCAGGAGGAAGTTAACAAACTTTCTGATGAATTAAAAAAACTTCAGCAGAAAAAGCTTGATTATGAAAGTGCTGGAAATGAAACACAGGCTTTAAAAGTTGAAGCTGAAATCACAAGAAAAAAAGATTATTTAACTGAATATACAAATGCAAAAAATGTTGAATTGGAATCTTTGCAAAAATCACTGCAAAATTCTGATGATTTTTATAAAAAACTTTACAATACTCTTGCAAAAATTGCAGAAGGCGGCGGTTATAGTATGATTTTGAGTTTGCAGGATGCTAATGCAATATTGTGGTATAGTTCTTCTGTCGACATCACAAATCAAGTTATAAACGAGCTTGGGTTATAAAATGTCAGAAGAAAATCTTACTCCTATGATGATACAATATAGGAGTATAAAAGAAAAGTATAAAAACGAAGTTGTATTTTTCAGGCTTGGTGATTTTTATGAAATGTTTGATAATGATGCTGAAGAAATCTCTAAGCTTTTAAATTTAACTTTAACTCACAGAGCTTCTCAAAAAATGTGCGGCATTCCTTATCATGCTGCAAAGATTTATATTGCAAGACTTTTACGTTTAGGAAAAAAAATTGTTATTTGTGAACAGGTTGGTGAAATCCCTAAAGCTGGAAAAGGAATTGCAGAACGAAAAGTTGTTGAAATAATCACTCCTGGAACTGCCTGCGAAGATGAATATCTTGAAGGTTCCAGAGAAAATTATCTTGCAGCACTTTCAATTACAAAAGGTCGTGCTGGTTTTGCTTTTATCGATGTTTCTACTGCAACGTTTAAGGCTACATCATGGCCGGCATCAAAACTTTCTCAGTATTTTGCAAAAGAACTTCATCGTGCAGGTCCTAGGGAATTATTGCTGCCAGTTTCTTTAAAAAATAATCAAGATATACAGGATGCTGTTAATTCTATTGGAAATCTTTCTGTATCATATTATCCTGATTGGGATTTTTCCATTGACTTTTCGTATAAAAAGTTAACTTCACAGTTTAACACTGCAAGTTTAAAAGCATTTGGACTTGAAAATGACAGTGCAGAGATTGCTCCTGCTGGTTTTCTGCTTGATTATCTTGAAAAAACTACAAATGCAAAAATTTCTCACATTTCTTCTATTCAGGTTTATGCGGATAATGAGTTTCTTGTGATGGATGACAGTTCCATTCGGAATCTGGAAATTACTCAGAACATGAGGGACGGAACTTCGTCTTATACTCTTTTTGATTGTGTAAATTTTACCAGAACTCCGATGGGAGGAAGACTTTTACGTAATTGGCTTTTATTTCCATTAATCAGCACAAAAATGATTGATGAAAGACAGGTTCGAATTCAAAAAATAGTTGATAACCGTTCTTTGCTTGAAAAACTCAAAACAGATTTGTCTTCGATTTTGGATATTGAACGTCTTGCTTCCAGAATTGCGATGGAAAAAGCCCATCCAAAAGAACTTCAGGCGCTTCGTTCAAGTCTAGAAATGTGGACAAAAGTTAAATCTTATCTTTTAGATTTTGATTATTCATTTGTATCTTCTGAAGATGCGCAGATTATTTGTAATCTTATAAGCAATTCCATTTTGGAAAATCCTTCTACAAGTATTACCGATGGTGGAATTATAAAGGAAGGATGGTCTGAGGACTTAGACCACTGGCGAAATATTCATAATAATTTTAATGCAGTTCTTTCTGAATATGAAAATGAAGAACGTGAAAAAACTGGAATTTCGACATTAAAAATAAAATACAATAATAATGCCGGATATTTTATTGAAGTTTCAAAAGGAAAACTTTCTTCAGTTCCTTCGCATTTTATTATGCGTCGTGCACTTGTAAATGGGGACCGATACACGACAGAACGATTGCAGAAACTTGAGCAGGATTTAAATGAGGCCTCAACAAAGATTCTGGAACTTGAAAGGGATTTGTATCTTGAAATAAGAGATTCTTTGCAGAAATATGTTCCTTATCTTCATCAGATTTCTCAGGAAGTTGCAAATACCGATGTTATTTATTCCTATGCACAAGCTGCTATACAGAATAAATGGGTTTGTCCTGAAATGACAGATGATTGTATTTTTGAAATCAAAAACGGTCGTCATCCTGTTGTAGAAAAACATCTTCCAACTGGTGAATTTGTTCCAAATGATTCGTTTCTTTCAGCAAATCAAGATGAAATTCCTTCTTTTGCATTGATAACAGGTCCAAATATGGCTGGAAAAAGTACTTATCTGCGTCAAAATGCATTAATTGCTCTGCTTGCTCAGACTGGTTCGTTTGTGCCGGCAGATAGTGCAAAACTTGGAATTGTTGATAGAATCTTTTGTCGAGTTGGTGCTTCTGATAATCTTGCAAAAGGAGAATCAACATTTCTTGTAGAGATGACAGAAACTGCGAATATCCTGCATGCAGCAACAAATCGTTCTCTTGTGATTATGGATGAAGTAGGGCGTGGAACTTCTA
>CAMEET010000141.1 GCA_945915085.1 uncultured Treponema sp.
AAAAGTTTATCTTTTGAAGGATTCCATGTATCTAAATCACAACCATTTAGAACTCCTCGTACACAATCACTTCGAACTCGCAAAAGTCCATCAAGACCAAAACCGCCTTCAGGACTTTGAATTTCTCTTGCATAAGTTGGAGAAACTGTTGTAATCATATCTGCACAAGAAAGTGCTGACTGCAGCAGATTAATGGCACCATGATGTTCAAGACCAGCTCCATAATAAAGATTCCAGTCAAGACCAAGTGCTGGAAAATTATCTTTACCATATACGCCCTGATAACCTAAATTGTGAATTGTGAAAACAGAAGCTGTGTGTGCAAAATATCCGTTTCTGCAGACGTGTTTCAAAAGAACTGGAACGAGAGCGCAGAACCAGTCGTGTGAATGCATAATATCAGGGTACCATCCCAACATTCGGCACAATTGAAAAGCACCGTGACATAAAACAGCAGCGCGATATGGATTATCATGGAAATCGGGTTCAACTTTTGTACCGTAAATTCCATCACGACCATAGCAAAGTTCATGGTCAATAAAATAAACAGGAATATCAGTCTGTGGAATTGGTGCTTCATAAAACTTAACCCAGGTTTCAACTTGACCTGCAGCTACAGCCACTGGTGTTTCTATAGGTTTTAGTTTTGTTCTGTCTATTTTATAATATCTTGGCATTACAATTCTAACATCATGCCCCTTTTTTCTCAGATTGATTGCCAAAGCTGAAACTGCATCTGCAAGTCCACCTGTTTTTGCAAAAGGTACAGTTTCTGAAGTAACCATTAATATTTTCATTTTGACCTCCCAAAAATATTATTTTTCTTCAACAGCTTTTTTAAATGCTTCTTTGCTGTTTAAAATTGTTTGCTCACTGCAACAATAAGCGATTCTAAACCATCCTTTTCCTGCAAAACCACTTCCAGGAGCACAAAGAATATTGTACTTTTTCAGATGATTTACAAAAGCCATATCATCATCATTCCAACCGTCAGGTACTTTTACCCATAGATAAAATGCTCCTTCAGGTTCAGCATATTTTAGTCCTGCATAATCCATTACAGCCATAATCTGGTTACGTCTTTTTTCATAGGCTGAAAAATCACATTCTGCATCCCAAGATTTTGCAATGACCTTCTGGAAAAAAGCAGGTGCATTTACATATCCCAAAACTCTCGTACAGAAAATGGCTGCAGAAATGAAATCTTTGGCTTCTGGACAAGATGGATTTACACAAATGTAACCGATTCGTTCACCAGGAAGACTTAGATTTTTTGCAAAACTTGTCACCACCACAGCATAATCATATTTTGGGAAAACAGGAGCAACTTTTTTTCCATCATAAGTAATTGCCCGATAAGGTTCGTCCAAAATTAAATATGGATATCGTCCTGTTTTTTCTCCATGTTCTTTTAGAACTTTCACAAGATTATCAATATCATCATCAGAATAAATACGTCCTGTAGGATTATTTGGTGAATTAATCAAAACAGCAGCTGTTTTTTCTGTAAAAGCTGATTTTATAGAATCGCTGTCCAGGCTAAAATCCTGTTTTGTAGGAACTCCAACGATTTTTCCATTATAATTATGAACATAATGACCATATTCTGCAAAATAAGGACAAGGAACTACAACTTCATCACCAGGATTTAACAACGCTTTTAGAGTTGCATTTATAGCACCAGCAGCTCCAACTGACATAATTACATTTGAAAAGTCAATTTCCACACCTTGCTCTATAGAAGTCTTTTTTGCCATTGCCTGTCTTGCTTCAATGTAACCAGGATTTGGCATATAACCATGACGCAAATGAGACTGATCGCCGGCAACCTCTTTTACAGCATCACAAACTTTTTGCGGTGGATCCAAATCTGGATTCCCTATGCTAAAATCATACACATTTTCAGCACCAAATTTTTGCTTTAAAAGTGCACCTTCTTCAAACATCTTGCGGATTACTCCGTTTGACGGACTTTCAACAATTGCCTTAATATCTTTAGAAATCATAGTGAAGACAGTATACCACACTTTTATATCACTTGCAAAAAATAAAAAAGAATTTTTATTGAAATGAATTACTTTTTTTTCTATAATGTAATTATGAATAAAAAGATATTGCTATCATTATTTTTTCTAACGATTAGTTTTGTTTTTGCTTCTCCGTTTAATGAAAAACTTTCATTTGAAGAAAACGAGAAACTCCATTCAGGAGAATTATTGATAAGAAATATTAATTTTCGCAAAAATATTTGTCTTAAAGAAAATCTTTTTCCTATGGCAGATGAACTAATACAACTTATTAATGATTTGAATCCAAAATATCTTGCAGAAATAATTCAGGTAAAACCTTATAAAGGCAATGAAGATTTGCCACAACGACTAGAAGAATTATTGATTAATATTCCTGAATATGCTGGAATTCCTTATTATTCACAAAGAGCAGAAGCATGGTATGATTTGTATGAATCAGCTGAAATTACAGACGTTATAATGGAAAATAATGTAAAAACAATAAAAGCAACATTAAAAATGGAACCTTTTGATACTGTATATGAAACAATTACACTTCAATCTGACAATCAAACGGTTTATTATACGGCACAAAATGATAATAAATTAAGGTATTTGGACAAATTCGATTGTATTTGGCCAGAAAAAATGAAGATTTGCATTTTGCTTTTTAGAGATGGAGATAATTGGATTTTTTATGGAATCGGCGGTGTAAATGCTCCACGCATACCGTTTTTTACAGAAAGAATTCAAACTTCGTTTATAAATAGAATTAACACATTCTGTAGTTTTATTTTTGAAAAATTCTAGTAGGTTCAATTTCGAGTTTTTTAATTTTAAACAGTGGCAAGGATTGTAAGGGCTGGCGTAGCCAGTTCCGAAGCGTAGCGAAGGAATGAAGCGATAGCGGAACCCTGAAAAGCCTGTTTTTTGCGAAGCAAAAAGCCACCCAAAGAATAAAAATTTAAAACTCGACATTTGTCCTAGTAATAATTTATAAATCCACAGTCTATTTTTTTGATTGTGAATAATACAAAAAGGGGATAATATGATTTGGTTGATTGGAAATAAAGGAATGCTCGGAAGTGAAGTTTCAAGACAACTGGAAGAAGCTCATCTTCCGTTTGTTGGAACTGATAAAGAAATTGATATCACAAATCCTGAAGCTTTAGAAAACTTTGCAAATAATGTTTTGACAGAATCCTATTTTCCATCCGATTTACCTCATAATGAAAGACGAATCACATGGATAATAAATTGTTCAGCATATACAAATGTTGAAAAAGCAGAAGAAGATGTCGAACTTGCTGAAAAATTAAATGCACAAGGTCCATTAAATATCGCTCGTCTTGCAAGAAAAATTGGTTCAAAACTTATACATATTTCTACTGATTATGTATTTAATGGAAAAGGTTCAAAACCTTATACTGAAGACATGGAAAAAGAACCTTTAGGAGTTTACGGTAAAACAAAATCAAAAGGTGAAGATGCAATCCAAAAAGAAATGAATACATATTTTATTTTACGTACTGCATGGCTTTATGGTTTTGATGGTAAAAATTTTGTTTACACAATGACAAATGCCATGAATAAAAGAGATAGTGTAAAAGTAGTAAATGACCAAAAAGGTTCTCCAACTTGTGCAGTGGATTTGGCACAAGTTATTATCAAGATTATTACCAAAACTGATAAAGCAAAAGGATTTTTTGGAAAAAACAGTGTTCCTTCTTTTGGAGTTTATCATTTTACAGATGAAGGAGAAACAACCTGGTATGATTTCACACAAGAAATATATCGTCTTGGAAAAAAATATGGACGAATAACAAATGATTGCTCAGTAAATCCATGTAGCACTGAAGAATATGGAGCAAAAGTTGAACGCCCATCTTATTCTGTTTTGAGTAAAGAAAAAATTACAAAAGAACTCAAAATCAGAATCCCACAATGGCAAGCAAGTCTTGAAAAATTTATCAAAAGTAACAGATTTGTAAGTGAAAAATAAGTTACTAGAGGGTTTATGAAAAAAGTATTACTCTTTATTTGTTTTACTCAAATTTTTTTTCTCTTTGCACAAGAAGCATTAAAATCGACCGAAGAAGAATATTATGATTTTGATAAGATAAGAATACAATGAAATATACAAAGA
>CAMEET010000142.1 GCA_945915085.1 uncultured Treponema sp.
CAAACAAAGTTGCAGAATATTTAGGATTTACTGCAGAAAAACTTGCTGAACTTTTGGCAAAATAATCAATAAATTCTGATTTGATTGATAAACGCAGTGACTGTCTGGAGTGTCTGGGTAGTTGCTGCGTTTTTTTTATCGCTATTGGGTTTTACAGCTATTGAGTTTTATGATTATTGAGATAGATAAAATCCAGTAAAACGTTAGAGATTGCCTGTTTATCTAAAAAAAATTATAGAAATCAAAATAATGTCAGATGCTTTCGATATAGTTTTTGGAATTATTTCGTTTAAGAACTATGAGTGTGATGTCATCATGAATAGTAGTTCCTTTTGTGAATGATTCAAGCGATGTCATTATTTTTTTTCCAATTTCACAGGAACTTAAATGAGCATTTTCCTTTAATATTTTAATTATCCTGTCTTTTTTGAAATCTTCATTATCAATATTTACAGAATCTGTGATTCCATCGGTAAAGCAGATAATAACATCATTTATGGAAGCATCAAAATTTACTGTCGGGAAAGAAACGTCAAGACCTTCAATTCCGATTATTCCATATTGTTCGTTTTGATTTTCATATTTTATTTCAGAAACTGTCTGCTTTTTTGAATCATAAAAAAGAGGATAGGGATGACCTGCATTTACAAGTTGGCAATGACATACATCATTTTCATCAAAATTTGAAAATTTGAAGAGTAAACCTGTAATGTAATTATCAACATTTACTTTTTCTTTTATGTAAGTGTCGTTGATTTCTTCCAAAACTTTTGTGAGCGAAATGTTTTGCTCCAGACCATTTACAAAATGTTGTGAAATAATTCCTTTTGAAAGAATCGTCATTAAACCTGCTGTAATGCCGTGTCCAGATACATCAAAAATTCCAATTCCATCGAGTTTTTCTTCTGTATAATAAAAATCATACAAATCTCCAGAAACATTATTATCTAAAGGACGATAGAATGCAGAAAAATCCCAGCCTTTAAACATTTTTTCTTTTGGAGGAAGAACATTTTTTTGTACTTGTGCAACAGATTCAAGACCTTTTGAAAGAACGTAATTTGCTTCTGAAAGTTCTTTTGTGCGCATTGCAACAATTTCTTCAAGATTTGTGTTTAAATGTTCAACTTGAGATTTCAGCTGAAGATTATGAACGAAAGTTGTTCCGAATTCTTGAACCAAATAAAAAAGAAATATGTAAATTGTAATCTGCCAGCCATAAAGTGTGATGTATGGAATTGTATCAATCTTCATACCACCGCGGATGACTATATCTCCCAAAACGCAAAGTAGAACAGGCATAAAACCAAATGTAAGTTTTATGCAGTCAACTTTTTTTTCTTTTTTGAAAAATGATATAATCAGTTTTGGTGTACAGATTACAAAATCTAACATACAGAAAATAAGCTGATAAGGAATAAACGAAAATAAAACTTTGTAATTCGGAATGAATAAAATTATTATTGAAGGAATTGCAATAAATAAAATTCTAAAAATATATACTTTTTTTGGCAATTTAATTTTTAAGTAAGAAAGCATAAATGAATTTGCAAAAAAGACTGTAACTTGAGCGCTTATGTTTAAACAAAACTTAATTATCAGAAAATATGGGATGAATGGGGGAATTGCCCATGCGATTTCAGAAATACAGAATGGAATGAGAAAGAAAGATGTAAATAAACTAAGGAATGAATAATACAAATAAACATTTGTGTGTGTATTTTTGTGCAAGACAAAATATAGTAAAAGATAAAGAAAAAAAATGAGAAGCATGATTGTCATGAAAGCAATCGTGATTTTTGCATTAAAAAAAGTGTGTTTTTCAGAAAGTGAAAAAACATCCGGCTGTTCGCCGATAAAAACTGTGTTTGAAATCATTCCCAATGGTCCTGGCCATACTTGAATGTAAATTGAATTTTGACCTTCGTAATTTATGATGGGTTTTGGAAACATGAAAAAATGAGCAACAGTTCCGCAACTGATTTCATGTGGCGGTATGGAACCGTACTTTCTGATAGAATTTCCGTTGCACCAGAGCCACGAAGATGATTGTAATTGAGAAATGAATAAAGCTATAGTTTTGTCTTTGAATTCGGCATCGGGTACAAAATTTATCCTGAGCCAGAGCAGGTTATTTGGGTTTTTCAATACTTTATTTAAATTTGAACGATATTCTTTTTTTAATTCCGTAAAATTGCCATTGTTTTGCATTACATAACCAATATTTGCGTCTACTGGAGTTTCAAGATAATAAATGGCATTTGAAACATCCTGTCTGTGATAAATTGGTTTTTTGTTTTTGCATGAAAATAAGGTAAAAAAAGAGAAAATCAAAAATATTATGTTAATTTGTCTACGATTTATTAACATATCATACATTTTAACATACTTTTTTTAAATTGTATATCTTTTTTTTATAACTGGAAAAAATATGAAAACATTGACAATAGCTGTGTGCCGATGAGTATTTCATAAAAAAATCCAGTTAGACAACTTTTTTTGTTTTATTTTTTTCTGGAATCTTTTTTGTATAAAGATGCATTTCCGCTTTTTCTGGAAGAAGAACGTTCAGTTTGATTATGAACATTTGTTTTTTTGCCTTTGAAACTTGAACGGTCTTTTTCTGATTTTCGTGAAAAATCTTTGGAAAAATCATCCTGCATAGAACGTGATGAACGGCTGCGTTTTTTTGAATCAAATCTTGAATATTTGTCTGATTTTTTGTCAAAATCGAAAGAGTCTGATTTGCGTGAACCAGATTTTCTTGAACCGCGACCTTCTTCTTTGGAATCCAAGTGCATGTGCGGAATTTTATGATTTGATTTGGAAAGTTCAAGCGCTTTTTTTGCAGATGCAACAGGAAGACTTACAAGCGAAAACTGCTGTGCCACATCAATATCGTCAACCATGCGGCCTGGAATGTGCAGAAGTTCACTAAAAAACGAAGCAATTTCTTTTGCACGGTAACCGTCTTTTTTTCCAAGAGAAATGAAAATGCGAAGCTGGTCACCTTTTGGTCCGTAATCTTTTGAGGAAACTTTTCCGTAATGTTTTGGACTGAGTTTTTCTCCATAAAAAATGGACAGAAGTGCAGAAACTACATCCTGAGGATTTTGATTTTGACATAAATCTTCTGCAAGTGCTTTGTATTTTTCGTCAAAAGGTTTTATCTTTTGAATGTAATCTGAGGTATTAAGCTGAAAAGTTTGTTGTAATTCATTTTTATTTTGAGCTAATTCTCCATTATCTGTAATTTCATTATTAATTTGAGTTTCAGTTTGTAGAGAAATTTCTGTTTGATTTGGTGGATTTGAAGAATCATTTTCTTCTGATAATTGAGGTTCAAAAAGTTTTGATTTTAATTCTTTCATCAACCTTTTTTCTTTAATTTTCAAAACTTCATGAACATTTGGAATTTTTCCTTCTTTTAATTCGCTTTTTGTAGCTTTTAAAATATTTTTTGAGAGGAAGCTAAGCTTTCGTCGTTCTTCAGGACGCACAAAAGTAACGGCAATTCCAGTTGTTCCAGCACGACCAGTTCGTCCGATTCTGTGAACGTAAGTTGCAGTATCAAATGGAAGAGAGTAGTTTACAACATGGCTTAATCCAGAAATGTCAATTCCTCGTGCAGCTACGTCAGTTGCAACAAGAATGCGTGTTTTTTTTAGGCGGAATCGTTCCAGCACTTTTTCACGTTGATTTTGCATTATGTCACCGTGAAGAGCGGCTGCTTCATATCCTTTCAAATCGAGTTCACGAGTAACTCTGTCAGCATCTGATTTTGTCATTGTAAAAACAAGTCCGTAAAAATCTGGAGACATATCAATAAGGCGAACTAGAGCTTCGATTTTTTCGCTTTCTTTTACCATCCAATATTGCTGGTCAATCAAAAGTGCTTCATCAATTACTTTTTCTTCCTGAATGATATCGTATTCGCCCATAAACTCGCCGGCAATTTTTAAAATAGGCTGTGGCATTGTTGCACTGAAAAGAAGAATGCGGCAGTCAGGATTTGCATGGCGGAAAATTTCTTCAATATCATCGATGAAACCCATGTCAAGCATTTCATCACCTTCATCAAGAATAAAATACTTGATTTTTGAAAGGTCAAGCGTTTTTCTTTCAAGATGATCTTTTATGCG
>CAMEET010000143.1 GCA_945915085.1 uncultured Treponema sp.
CTGATTAAAAAATCCAAGAATGCTTCAGCACCTTTTCTGTTTGGAGCTTTGTTTAAAATGCCAGCGCCTTCCACCTGCATTGTGTGTCCCTGTTCAAAAACAGGAGCAATGTAACGGTCAGTGTTATCATATTCAACATGACTTGCAGGACTTGTAGTGTAACTTATTACCAAAGGAGCTTCACCTTGCTTAAAAAGACCATAACCTGCACTCCATCCAGAAGCCATAGTCAAAATATTTGGTTTCAAAGCTTTCCAATAATCTTCTACTTTGTCACCATAAACCGAAACTGTCCAGGCAACAAAACCAAGTCCTGGAGTTGAAGTTCTTGGATCCATCAAAATGATTTTTTTTGCATAAACAGGATTTGTTAAATCTTCAAGACTTGCAGGACAAGGAACATCAGACTGAGTGTCATAAATCATAGCAAAATGACTGTAATCAAAAGGAGTGAGATACCAGTCTTTTGAAAGCTCATTTACAGCATCTTGAGGAATCACATTTTCAGCATTCTTTGGTTTATATTTGGAAAGAATGTTTTCATCAATAGCTTTTTGTGAAATAATATTATCCAATCCTAAAATTACATCTGCGCGAACATTTTTCTTTTCCAAAACAGCGCGGCTCAAAACTTGAACGCCATCCCCGCAATCAACAAAAGTCAAATCGTAACCAGTTTTTTCTTCAAACAGTTTTTCGATTTCTGGTCCAGGTCCCCATTCGCTGACAAAACTGTCGTAAGTGTATACAACAACTTCATTTAAACGTGCATTTGTTTTGCGGTTATTCTTTTTAGCACTAGTAAAAAGAACAGCAAAACCCAAAAGAAAAATAAATAATGTAGTGATTTTTAAAATAGAAGATTTTTTCATATCTTCCTCCGCCGGCATTATCCGGATCAGGTTGGAACCTCATACGAAGTTCTACGGGTATAATCTCAGCCTTAATTAAAGCACCCCGGTTTTTTTAGAAATAAAATAATAGAAGATTTTGATTTTTTTTTCAACACTTTTAGAGAAGGCTTTTAAAAAGGGGACAGACCTAAATAAAAAAAACAAAACATCCACAGAGTTTTTTAGCGATAGCGTTAAGAAAAACTCGCAGCATGTGCAAACAAAAATGTTCATTGGTATTCTAACAACCGGCACATGCAGGGACAGACCTCAATTGAACCTCAGTTTTACGAGTTTTAGCGAAGCGTTAAAAAACTCGAGGCTCGTGCAAACTAAGTTTTTGTTGGTGAGTAAATTTACAGCACGAGCCAGGCACATGCAGGGATAAACCTAGAATTTAAACAAAACAAACACTGAGTTTTTTAGCGAAGCGTTAAGAAAAACTCGCAGCATGTGCAAACAAAAATGTTCATTGGTATTCTAACAACCGGCACATGCAGGGACAGACCTCAATTGAACCTCAGTTTTACGAGTTTTAGCGAAGCGTTAAAAAACTCGAGGCTCGTGCAAACTAAGTTTTTGTTGGTGAGTAAATTTACAGCACGAGCCAGGCACATGCAGGGACAGACCTGAGTTTTTATGATTAAGCAAAAGGGCGTGCCGGCTAAAGCCGTCGAGCTTTGCGCACTTCCGCTATCGCTTCATTCCTCCGCTACGCTACGGAACGCCTTCGGCGGTGCTACAATCTCTCACGCAAGAAAGCTCGCAAGAAGGATTTTTTCCCAAGTAAAAACAAGGTTTGTCCCTGTTTTGTCCCTATTTTCTATGTTCCTGTTTTCAATCAAGGTCTGTCCCTGTTTTCGATTAATTCATAGAAATATTCATAAACTCGATAATCGTTGTTTAGTTCAGGGTGAAATGACACTCCAATTTGATTTTTGTATTTCACTGCGACTATAAAATTTTTGGCTTTTGCAAGGACTTTTACTTCATTTGAATTTGTAGTTTCTATGATTGGAGCTCGGATGAATGTCATTGGAACTTTTTGGAGTGCGTAAAAATCTTCTTCTTCATAAAAACTTCCTAACTGACGTCCAAATGCGTTTCTTTTGACTGTTACAGGTAATGTCTGAAAATGTGAAGCCAGCAAAATCAGGCCAGCGCAAGTTGCAAAAACTGGCAATTCTTTTTCGATTTTTTCTCTTAATATGTCAAATATTTCAAGTTCGTGCAAAAGTTTTGATTGAACTGTACTTTCTCCACCTGGCAAAACTAATGCATCAAAATCTTTCAAAGCATCTTTTTTTTGCCTGATTTCGAAGATTTCAAAATCCACCTTTTTTTGTAATGAAAATTTTTTCAAAGCAGATTCGTGCTCCAAAAAATCACCTTGCAGTGCCAAAACTCCAATCTTTTTCATATCTACCGCCTGAATTAAATTCCTCGTTCTTCCATAATCAACTTAATTTCTTCTTCGTTTATGCCCACCATAGCTTGGCCCAAATCTTCACTCAAACTTGCAATGAGTTTTGCATCTGTGTAATTTGTAACAGCCTGAACGATTGCTGCTGCACGTTTCTCTGGATTTCCAGACTTAAATATTCCGCTTCCTACAAAAACACCTTCTGCACCAAGCTGCATCATCAAAGCTGCATCTGCCGGAGTAGCAACTCCTCCTGCTGCAAAATTTACAACTGGCAGTTTTTTATTGTCATGCACGAATTTTACTAATTCATAAGGAACTTGAAGTTGTTTTGCCTGTTCAAAAAGTTCATCTTCACGCAAACTTGCAACAGCATTTATCTGACTATTGATTTTGCGCATGTGTCGAACTGCCTGAATAATATCACCAGTTCCAGGTTCACCTTTTGTTCGAATCATTGCTGCTCCTTCATTAATTCTGCGTAATGCTTCACCCAAATCTCTTGAGCCACAAACAAAAGGAACTTCAAATTCTCTTTTATTGATATGATAAACATCATCAGCAGGAGATAAAACTTCACTTTCGTCTATATAGTCAATTTCTATAGCCTGCAAAATCTGTGCCTCTACAAAATGCCCGATTCTACATTTTGCCATAACTGGAATTGTAACTGCATCTTGAATTCCTTTTATCATTTTTGGGGCACTCATTCTGGAAACACCGCCAGCTGCTCTGATGTCTGCAGGAATGCGTTCCAAAGCCATAACAGCACACGCACCAGCTTTTTCTGCAATTCTGGCCTGCTCTGGCGTTGTCACATCCATAATTACGCCGCCTTTAAGCATTTGTGCAAGATTTTTGTTTAATTCATAACGGTTTTCTTTCATACTTTTTCCTCGTGATTTTCAAGATATTGATGATTTTAATGTACTTTTTTATTGATTTTTGCAAAATATTCAAATATGATTAAATTGACAAGGTCAGAAACAAGGTCAGATGATTTTTTTTAAATAAGCAGAGGTGAAAGGTGATAACATTTGAAATTAAACCTGAAAGTGAAAAATTCCTTTATTTGCAGATTTGTGATTATATTAAGCAGGAAATTCGATTAAATCATCTGAAATGTGGAGAAAAACTCCCTTCAAAGCGGAATTTGGCAAAAAATCTGGGAGTTTCTGTTCTGACGGTGGAAACTGCCTATGCACAGTTGATGGCTGAAGGATTTATAAAATCAATTCCAAAATCAGGTTTTTTTTGTAGAAAATATTGCATCTCTCACCGAATATAATCAAAATTCACTGAAACAACTTCATCCGCCGTTTACAAGGTCAGATAATACCGATAATACAAGGTCAAAACAAGGTCAGTTTACCAAGAATAAGTCCAGAAAGTTTTTATTTGATTATTCTGGGAATACAACTTTGCCAGAAAATTTTCCTTTTGCGACATGGGCGCATATCATGCGTGAGATTCTGAATCAAAATCAAGAGGAAATAATGACAAAACCGCCTGTACAGGGTGTAAATCTTCTTAGATATGCGATTGCAAAACATCTTTACAGTTTTCGCGGAATGAAAGTACATCCAGCTCAAATTGTGATTGGTTCTGGAACAGAATATTTATTTGGACTTTTAATCCAACTTTTGGGTTTTTCACGAATTTATGCAGTAGAATCACCTTGTTACAGTAAAATTCCCAAAATTTATTCACTTTTTGGAGTAAAAAACGTCAAAATCCCCCTTGATGAAAAAG
>CAMEET010000144.1 GCA_945915085.1 uncultured Treponema sp.
TACTTTTTCAAGCAGTTTCCATGAACAGATATTTCGTGGATCACATTCTGCATATATTCTATGTATGCCATTATTAAAGCATTTTCTTATTACTGCAGATAAAGCTTCACTTGCATATCCATGGCACTGATAATTCTTATTTATGATAAATCCAACTTCCCTGGACTCAAAATCTCTTTTCCCACAATATATATTTCCAATAACTTTGCAGTTTTCTTTTAGTTCTATTGCGTAGAATTCATCTGATTGCACTCTATATGACAGATGTTCCTTTCCATTTTCATAAGTTATTCCTGGATATCCTTCAAATTCATCGTTCTCACGTTGAACGAGATATTCAAACAAATCATCGTAATCGGAATTTTCAAACATTCTTAATATTAGTCGTTCAGTTTCTATTATCATTTCATAAGCTCCTTTCACCACAAAACATCAATTTATTTCACTTGCAAGCAATATAAACATCCATACTCGCTCCATCCGTCTCAAAACATGGAATTACTTCATTTTCGACAGAAACCAATCCATTAGTTCTCATGTAATCATTCAACGTATGGTATGCGCCCGGAATCGTTACAAAAGGATTATCAAAGGGTCTGTCAATGTGAATTGCTACATATTTGTGTTCCGTCTGTTCTTTTATTTCCAATTCCTTCGGCGTAATTTCTTCAGAAAATCTTTCTAAGAACGCTGCAAGTGTAATCTGTAAAATATTTTCGCCAAAAGCGATTAGCAGTAGGATTGGTACTTTCGTGGTCAACACCCAAAAGTTCAAAGCCCTCTGCCTTCAAAATTCGGATTACATATTCAAGCAAATCCTGAATTACATTTTGTCCGCGAAATTCTGGCACACAGTAAGCTCCATGAATATTCCGCATTTTTTTGTTATAACCTACAAAATTTTCGCCTTCACCTGTTATGTCGATGTAAGCCAAAACCTTGCCGTCTGTTCCACAAACCACAAAAGTACGTCTGTCACCAGTCTCCACTTTATTGAGCCAGTTTTCAAGTTCTTCCTGAGAGCATTTCAAAAAACAGGGAGACTTAAGAAGATGATTATTCAAATCAATTCTCAAATCACGAATTTCAGGAAAACGAGAAAGTTCAAGTTCTTCAAACACAAGATTTTTATTTTTGATTTCTCCAATACTTTCCATACGACGAATTTTATCTGCACATCGTTGTCCAAATCCGTATTCAAAGAAAGCCTGCTTTGCTTCACTATCGTGGGCATACAAGGCGATTGCAAAACTGCTTATTTCTTTGGTCCCCCATTCGGAAGCTGCGTTTTCAAACATTTTTTGGTAAATCAAAATCCTGTTTTCTTTTACAGCACCGTGTCCCATAAGCGGACAGAAAGTTCCCTTATCACCAAGAAAATCAAAGGCATCGCTCCAAGGTTCAAAACAGCCGAGAAACCCCACCATCTTGTCATTTTCAAACGCCACAATTCCAAGTCCATTTTCTGCAAAAAGTTCCACCATAGGAATTGAATCCACAGCCGGAAGTTCAGGAACTGCAAGTCTTTCTTCTTCATAATTGTTCAAAGCCAATTTTCTGGCTTCTTCAATGTGTTCTTTAGAAAATTTCTTAAATGTCATTTATTCTCCAACTTCAAAATCTTGTTTTCAATGAGTACGCTTTTCGACAGAAACTTCATAAGCAACATACTCGTGGGAAAACTCATACCCAAGTTTCTGTGCAAGATGCACAGAGTTCATATTATGGGCATCCCAGCTTGGATACAAACCTTCTTCAAGACAATTCAGAATCAAGGCGGAACAGCACACTGTTGCAAGATGATTTCTCCGTTCTGATTCCAAAGTATCTACTTCAATTTCAATTCCGTTTTTATAGCGTGTGTAGGAAGAATCTCCTGCAACAATTTTTCCATCTTTAAGTGCAACAACACCACGCCCCAATTCAAGGTATTTTTCTTTTGTGCCAAATGTAGAAACAAAATCTACAGTTTCAGGATTTTCAAAGCATTTGTCATAAAGTTCTGAATCAATTTTTTTAAGTTCATAACCCGGTGGAAGTAGAGACAAATTTGCTCTCAGCTTTTCAACATCAAACTTTGTATCCTTCTTGATGGCATAACGGGTGAAACACTTTGAATCAGGGTAATATTCTTCTATAAGCCTTGCCCATAATTCGTTCTGTGGAACCATAATGTTAAATCCGTTTCCTTTGTTCAAAACCAGTTCTTTGTCTGGCTCTCCTGCGAAAAACATAAAGCATCCCACATAAGCACAGGCTGACTTTGGATTTTCTTTATTCGTCACAAAAACTTTTCCCATCACATTCTGCAAACAGGACCAGATTAAAGTTTCTTCCCAATTTGCAAATATTGTTTCAATTTTGTGAATATCGCCTGCTTCGTACACCATAGAATTCTCTCTCCTGTTTTTTCAAACCACTTTGTCGTTCAACTTTGCATACATCCTATGAAAACCAGCTGAAAAGTCATTTTTAGGGTAAATTCTAAAAATTGCAATTTTTAGAGATTTACTTATTCATTTTGCTGCTTCACGCAAAACTGCTTCATTCCTTCAATCAAAACCTGCAAGGAAATTTCAAAACTTTCTTCTATTTCTATTGGATTTCCAAAAGAATTGTGTGCTTCCAGCAGAATAAATCCTTCTAGAAAAGCACGAAATGTTCTAAGCAAATGATTTGCATTTTCCAGGCTTATTCCCATTTTTCCAGTCTGCTCAAAGAAAAATTTGTATAAACCTTCTGTGGAATTTTTAAGTTCTTCACTACTATATTTGTTGTACCAAAGCATAGCTTCAAAAACACCAGGATTTTCCTTTGCAAATTCGTAAAAAAGACGGGCATAATTTTTTATGGAAGTTTCAGGATTTTCATTTTCCGCTTTTGCAACAATTTCCGTAGAAACTTTCTGCCAGCCGTAAATCATAATCCACTGAATCATTTCGTCCACAGTCTGAACGTGATAATAAAGAGAAGGTTTTTTAATTCCCAGGTTTTCCGAAAGCGTGGTTACAGAAAGATACCCCAGCCCTTTTTGGTTTGCCAGCTCAATTGATTTTTGAAGGATTTCTTCTTTTGAAAACCCGGTTCTTGGCATGAAAATCCCCTCCTGTATTTTCTAACTTTGTTAGTTTATTATATTCTAATATTGTTAGATAATCAAGAAAAAAAATCTTCCGCCAGAACGAGCCTTTACCTGGGACTCACCTACTCTCCGATAATTCTCAATAATTTTTATTTCAAATCAAAATCCGTACGAATGTTCATAACAACATCTACAGTGTGCAATATTTCAACTAAACGTTTATCCAGATCCGGATTATTATCTTTATAATCAATTTCGTCTAATTCAGGTCGAACTGTAAAGGCAAGAATTTCTTTTTCCGTGCTGAACTGTGCATTAACTGTTGCTTTATTTCCACGAGCATCAAGTCGAATCCATTTATCAAGATCTCTGATATAAACTGTATTTAATGCATGAATAATATAGCCGTCACTGGCATCATCGGCACGTGTGAGTTTCTGATAACTGATTCCAGATGGAATTCCATTTCCCCGCAGAAGAGCGGCAAGCAGACAGGATTTTGTCCAGCAAATTCCAGTTTTATTTATTAAAACTTCACTTGCATTTTTTGAAACGAGATTTGTTTTTACATCCCAGGAATGAGAAATTTTATCCCTCACAAATTCATAGGCATTTTTAATGTAATCTATGTTTGAGGTAGATTTTTCTTTAAGCAGATTAATTTGTTTTGTAATAATAGGATTACTGTAATCAATACTTTCTGTTTCTTGTAAAAAAATATTCATGTCTGACATTCTTGTATTATGTTATTCCATAAGAATCATCGGCAATATCCTGCAAATTTTTCAGAGTAGGATTATCTATTTTCTCTGTTTTTACATCATAAACATCTCCAAATTTTTGTCCAGAAGATTATTTAAGCCAGAAGTAATTTCTTCATCTGTAAGCAATCCGTCC
>CAMEET010000145.1 GCA_945915085.1 uncultured Treponema sp.
CACAAAAGATGCTCAGTTTAAAATCGTAAAAAAAGGTTGCCTGAAAACATCGGACACTGGAACAGGACTTTTTTACAAAGGTGATGATGTTCTTGGTGTTTTGACAGTTACAAACGCCGGCGAGGAAATTTCAGAAGCACTTATTACAAACAACGGTTTTTATGACAGAATTAATATTGATGATGAAGTTGTACTTGTGAGTGTTCCCGACCAGAATAAAGAATCTGGCATTGATACTGTTCCAAATTCGGATGAAAATGGAAATCCTGTCGTAAACAATCAGGTTCAATCAGAGAAAATCACAGATGAAATAAAAAGAGCTATCGAACGTCCTTCAATTCTAGAAATTTTAAGAAGTATCAGATAAAGAAAAGAAAAAAACGAAAAAGACGATAAAATTTTTGCGTTTTTGAGAAAAAACTAAATAAATGAGTTTATCAAATCCTATCGAGCGAAGAATTTATCCATTTTCTTGCCAGTGTAGGATAAACATCTTGAACTTTCACGAATGATTTTACAGCTTTTTCGTATTCTCCAGTTAAATACTCACATTCGCCGATGTAAAAATAAACTCTGTTTCTTGTGTTTTCTTTGATATTCGTGCCAGCAAGTTTATTCAATTGAATAATGGCTGCGTCATATTTTTTCTGAACAAAATACTGCTTGAGGATTTCAAACAAAAGATAATCATCACCACCGTCTGGAGAAATCAAATCTTCTTCAAAAATATAAGGTTTTAAAATCGGTTCTCTCTTTTTTGATTTGTTTGTGAGAGTCTGAGCTGCAAATGCTGCTTCTTCAGAAACTGTCGGTTCAGGTTGAATCGAATTTTCAACAATATCGATATAGGGGAGCGGAGTTTCGCGCAATGTTCCTTCATAATAAAGTTTTTCTGTTTCTTGTTTCTGCGGCTCTTTCTGCTGTGTGTTTACAGAGATGTGAACACCTTTAACCGTTGAATTAAACGAAAGCAAAATCAAATCATAAGGAACTGTTGAATCTTTTGTTAATGCAAGAACACAATAAAAATAATCATTGTAATCTTTTACTATATCTGTATATCCTGAAAAATCAGGATTGATTTGTGCAATCGGCTTTACATTTTTAATCTGAGCGAAAGAAGCAATCTGCCTTGTATCTCTATAAATCAGCAGACTTGAAATTTCTTTTTCTGGATTTTCTGGCAGTGTCCAAAAAATGTTGATTTTATTGCCTTTTCCAGCTTCTGTCTGAATGTCGCGGACTATCGGTTTTTCTGCAAATAATAATATAGAAGAAAAAAACAGTAAAATAAAAATACTAAAAGATTTTTTCATATTTTTCTATTTTATATGCAGAATTATGAAAAATCAAGTGGAGAGAAAGTGGATTATAGAAAGTTTAATGCACAGGTTTTCTTGAATTTATTACTCTATTTTGGTATTCTTATAATATGTTAGAAGAATTAAAATTACCGATTGAACAATTACGCGAAGATATTATGAATGTTTGGGGGCGTCTTTGACTCCGCTTCCATTGATAAAAGCATAAGTGAAAAAGAAAAACTGACCGAAGCTCCAGGTTTTTGGGATAATCACGAAGAAGCTGAAAAGGTGATGGCTCAAATCAGAAAACTTAAAAACAGAGTTGAACCGTGGAGAAAAATCATTTCTCAAATGGATGATCTTGAAGCTATGTATGAACTGGCTGGAGAATCTGGTGAGCAAAGCGATGAAGATGAAGTTCGCTCAATGTATGATGAAACAAAAAATCAGTTTGAAAAACTTAATATATTAAATCTTTTAAGTGGTGAAGTTGATCAGAGTGATGCATTTTTGACAGTGCATGCCGGTGCAGGTGGAACGGAAGCCTGTGATTGGGCTTTTATGCTCAGCAGAATGTATTTGAGATGGGCTGAACGACATGGTTTTAAAACCGAAGTGATAGATGAACTTGAAGCGGAAGGCGGACTTAAATCTATTACAATTCAAATTTCCGGCGATTATGTTTATGGATATTTAAAAGGGGAAGGCGGAATCCACAGACTTGTGCGAATCTCTCCTTTTGATGCAAATGCCCGTCGTCACACATCTTTTGCATCTGTTTATGTTTATCCTGTTTTGGATGATACGATTGAAGTTGATATCCGCCCTGAGGATTTGCGGGTAGATACTTATCGAGCTGGAGGAAAGGGCGGTCAGCATGTAAACAAAACTGATTCTGCAGTACGATTTACTCATATCCCGACTGGTATTGTTGTTGCATGTCAGTCTGAACGAAGCCAGCTTTATAACAGACAGGCTTGTATGAATATGCTTAGGGCAAGACTTTATGAATATTATCGTGAACAGAAAGAAAAAGAAAATTCTAAATTCGCTGCTGAAAAAAAAGACATTTCATTTGGAAGTCAGATTCGTTCCTATGTGTTCTGTCCTTATACTATGGTAAAAGATCACAGAACAAAGTTCTCTACAGGAAACATTCAGGCTGTAATGGACGGCGAACTCGATGATTTTATGAATGCTTATCTTGTTGCAAAATGGAAAGGTCTTCCTATGGATGAAAGTGCAGAGGATGATGACGAATAAAAATCATTCAAAAACTGTTGTTTTTTTTATATTTTTCTCTGTTTTTTTGCAAAGTATTTTTTGTACTGAAAAATCCAATTGGACTATTGCATCGCAAAAATTTGTTTTCGCGAAAGGACAGAGTGATTCTTCCATAAACAAAGCACTTTCTGAAACAATTCCTGTTTCCATTCTAGAAAAACTGAATAAAAATCTTGAACGTAATGTTATGCCAGATGAAATTTACAGCAGAAAAAGTAAAGAACTTCTAAAATCAAGACAATCTTTATTTCTTCAGCTTTCAAGTGCCTATCAAAAAAGAGATACTTTGTTTTTGGAAAATATATCTCAAAAGGCTTTGGAAAAAAAAATAAAGGAAGAAGAAAAAAATATCAGGGAAATTCAGAAAAAAATTGATGATAATCTGAAAGAACAAGCTGAACTTAGTTTAAAAACTGAAGCTCAGCTTGAACAAATCAATAATAATGTTTCTGAAAATAATAATTCTGAGTTGGAATTGTATAAACAGCTGTTTAAAAATATTTTTAAAAATGAGAAAAGTGTAATTCAAAAAGAACAGATTGTTTTTTACAAAAATGATTATTCTGTTTTTTATGATCCATCGGAAAAGACAAAAAATTTAAGTCCTTTGTCAAAAGAATTTGCTGATGAAATTTTTTCAAAAAATATTAATACTTTGATGACTGGAACAATCACAAAATATGGAGATTATTTGAATGTAAAAGTTGAAGTGATTTTATATCCAAATGCAAAAGTAATCGGTTCGTTTGTGGAAATTGGTTCTATCGATGATCTGGAATTTATTACTTCAAGTCTTGCAAATCAGATAGTTCCATCGCTTACCAATTCTATGCCTGTAAAGGTGATTGTAAGGATTAATCCACCAGAATTGCAGAATATCACAAGAATTTATATTGATGATGTTTTATTTAATTCTTCTGAATCTTTTATTCTGGAATCTGGAGTTCATAATGTTCAGTTTGTTGCAGATAATTATCAGACTGTTGGAACAGATTATTATTTTGAAGGAAATACGCAATATTCGATTGATGTAAAACTTACTGAAAAAAAGGATGGACAAATAACACTTGCACTTGTTAAACCTGTTTTTGGTGATATTTTTGCGAACGGACAGCCTGTTGAAAAAGAAACTAACCGAAAAAGCAAAATTTCCATAAACGGAAATGAAATTCTAGGTGAATTTTTGAGCGAAGACGGACAAAATGCATTTTTTTATATTCCGCAAAAACAGCTTTTGGAAGATAATTTTGTTTCAATTAATCCAAAGCCTTATGATAGAGAAAAATATATTGATACAAGGCGAAAATGGATGTATGGTTCTTACAGTCTG
>CAMEET010000146.1 GCA_945915085.1 uncultured Treponema sp.
TCAATAGTTTCCACAATCTGATTGTTTGCTGTAGGATGGAATTTTACAAGAATTTCTCCAACAACACCAACTCTGGCTTTTTTTATTGGCTTGAGTTCAAGTTCATCAAATTCTTTTACGATATTTTTTATCAGTTTATTATATTTATGGAAGGAAACGTGATGTGAGAACATTTTTTCTGCTATTCCATTCCATTTTTCATAAAGCTGATTTGCACTTCCAGGCACTGCTTCATATGGGCGTGTTCTATACAAAACACGCATTAAAACATCACCCACAACGAGAGCTTTTACAAGTCCGTCAATCAGACTTGGTGTCAGCTTAAATCCAGGATTTTTTTCAAAACCCTGTGCACTTAACGAAAGAACAGGAACTTGAGACATACCTGCATCGTTTAATGCACGCCTGATAAATCCAATGTAATTAGTCGCACGACAGCCACCACCAGTTTGTGTGATAATAAGTGCAACTTTTTTCAAATCATATTTTCCACTTTCCAAAGCAGAAATCATCTGACCTGCAACAAGAAGAGAAGGATAACAAGCATCGTTATTTACATATTTTAGTCCAGCTTCCACTGCTTTTGGATCTACTGCATCCAAAACCACAAAATTGTAACCGCCGCTTTGGAAAGCTTTTTGCAAAAGTCTGAAATGAATCGGCGACATCTGAGGTCCAATAATCGTAAAGTCTTTTTTCATTTCTTCTGTAAAAATCACACGCTGATATGCAGAAGATTTGATTTCTGATTTTGTTTTATTCCGTCTGCGTTCTTTAACAGCAGCAATCAACGAACGAATTCTTATGCGCACGGCTCCAAGGTTTGACCCTTCATCAATTTTGATGAGAGTGTACATTCTACTTTTTGCACGAAGTATTTCATCCACCTGATCGGCAGTAACAGCATCAAGACCGCATCCGAAAGAAGTAAGCTGCACTAGTTCAAGATTCGGCATTTCAGAAACAAACTGAGCTGCACGGTAAAGTCTGTTGTGATAAACCCACTGATCGATAATTCGCAAAGGACGCTCAATTTTTCCAAGATGAGCAATGGAATCTTCTGTCAAAACGGCAAGTCCGAGTCCGTTAATCATTTCAGGAATTCCATGATTTATTTCTGGATCCAGATGATATGGACGACCTGCAAGAACAATACCACTTGCACCCTTTGTGATGATTTCTTCAAGAGCTTCTTCGCCGGCTTTTTTTGTATCTTCACGGAATTTTTCCTGTTCTACCCAAGCTTTGTCTACCGCATTATATATTTGATTTGGCGTCAGAAGTGAAAACTTAGGTAAAAGTTCTTCACAAAGTCTTTCTTTCAAACGTTCTTTATCATAAATAGGAAGGAACGGATCCATATACAAAATCGAAGGATCCTGGCGCAACTGGTCAACATTATTTCGCAAAACTTCCGGGTAACTTGTAACAATCGGACAATTATAGTGATTTCCAGCACCTGCATCTTCCTGCTTTTCATAAGGAGCACATGGATAGAATATAAATTTAACACCACGCTGAATCAAAGATTCCACATGTCCGTGACTGATTTTTCCAGGATAACAAACTGATTCAGAAGGAATTGTTTCAAGACCTTTTTCATAAACTGCACGACTTGAACGCTGACTTAAAACAACTCTAAATCCCAGTTCATTAAAAAATGTAAACCATAACGGATAATTTTCGTACATGTTCAAAACACGAGGAATGCCAACTTCGCCAAGAGGAGCATCTTCAATCTTCCGTGGAATGTAACTAAAAAGTCTTTTGTATTTCCAGGCAAAAAGATTTGGAAGTGGACCAGTCTGTTCATCCTCAATACCAGTATTTTTTTTATTGCTGGCATCAATTACCTCACCTTCAATTTCAGCTCCTTTTTCACATCTGTTTCCTGTAATGAAAGTGCGTTTATTTTCCCCTGTAGAAAAAGTATTAATCGTCAAAAGACAATTGTTCTGACATTTTCCACAGCGGCGCAAATCTAAATCAACATGGAAGTTTTCCAAATCTTGTAAAGTGGCTATGGAAGAACGAACATCATGAACGGTTCCTTCCGGCTCACCTGGTTGAGGCTCCATCAAATCGCACCACTGATCGTAGGCAATCAATGCAGAACCATAAGCACCCATCAGACCGGCAACATCAGGACGATAAACTTTAACCCCTGCAATCTTTTCAAAAGCACGCAAAATTGCATCATTAAAGAAAGTTCCACCTTGAACTACAACTTTTTCTCCAATATCACTTGCTTTTCTGAGTTTGATTACTTTGAACAATGCATTTTTTATAACAGAATAAGAAAGTCCTGCTGCAATATCAGCAACAGAAGCACCTTCTTTTTGAGCCTGTTTGACACGACTGTTCATAAAAACAGTACATCGGCTTCCTAAATCTACAGGTTTTTCTGCCATTAAAGCGATTTTTCCAAACTCTTTAACGTCCATTCCCATTGTGTTTGCAAAATTATCAAGGAATGAACCACAGCCGCTGGAGCAGGCTTCATTCAACTGAATACTAACAATTGCACCGTCCTTCATTCGCAGACATTTCATATCCTGTCCGCCAATATCAAGCAGGAATTCTACTCCAGGAACAAAAAAGTTTGCAGCCCTAAAATGTGTGATTGTTTCAACCTCTCCGGAATCTACACCTAGAGCAGCCTGAAATAACGCTTCTCCATATCCAGTTGAAACAGCACGTGCAATATAAACATCATCAGGGAGTTGATTATACAAATCCTTCAATACTTTCACTGCAAGTTCGACAGGATTTCCCTGATTATGAGCATAAAAATCCCATAAAATACGACCATCTTTATCAATAAGACAAGCTTTTGTTGTGGTAGATCCCGAATCAAGTCCCAAAAATACAGGCCCATGCGTTTTTTTAAGTTCACCACGTTTTGCTTTCTGTTCGCTATGACGAACTTGAAATTCATCCAATTCAGCCTGATTTTTAAACAGAGGTTCCAGACGCTGCACTTCGCTCAATTCTGCGCCCACAAGATTCTGTAAACTTGAACGAAATTCTGCAATTGTAGGAAATTTGAAATTACTGTCAGCTTCGTTATTTACTGCTGAATCATCATTTTCAGAAACAGATTCTGCGAATTTTCTTTCTGCCCCATAAGCACAACCTGTTGCCACAAAAAGCTGAGAATCTTCAGGAACAATTACCTGCTCATCTGTCAGTTTCAATGTATCAATAAATCGGAAACGAAGTTGATCCAAAAAATGAAGCGGACCACCTAAAAAAGCTACATTTCCGCGAATAGGTTTTCCACATGCAAGCCCTGAAATTGTCTGCGAAACAACAGCCTGAAAAATTGAAGCGGCAATGTCTTCGCGGCGGGCTCCTTCGTTTATAAGCGGCTGAATATCAGTTTTTGCAAAAACTCCGCATCTTGCTGCAATCGGATAAATCTGATTTGCACCTTTTGCAAGTTCATTCAATCCCATTGCATCAGTTTCCAAAAGAGCCGCCATTTGGTCAATGAAAGCACCTGTACCGCCGGCACAAGTTCCGTTCATTCGCTGCTCGACACCGCCTTTAAAATATGTAATTTTGGCATCTTCACCGCCAAGTTCAATTACAACATCAGTTCGTGGAATCAGTTTTTTTACAGATGTAGTTGCTGCAATAACTTCCTGAATAAATGGAATATTTAACCATTGAGATACAGAAAGTCCGCCTGAACCAGTAACTTTGACTGTGACTTTTCGCTGGGCACCATCTTCAACATGGTTTTCAAGAAAATCTAGAGCTTTATTTACAACACTTATGATAGTTGAACGAATATCTGCACGATGACGCTGATAATCACCATAAATAAGTTTATCATTGTCATCCAAAACTGCGACTTTTACTGTTGTTGAACCAACATCGATACCAATGCGAATTGGCAATAAAGA
>CAMEET010000147.1 GCA_945915085.1 uncultured Treponema sp.
CGGGAAAAATTGTCGGAAAAGTCTACACAGGTTCAAGAACTCTAAAACAGTGGCAAAAAATCGTTGAATCTTTTTTTTAAACTGAATACAGGGATTTTTTTTGCGGCTCTCAAATTACAATTTCCAGATTTTGAAGGGAAACAAACGGATTTGTTCGTGCCTAACGGCACTCACGCAAAAAAAGCGCAGTTTTTTGCATTGAGAATAATTTTAATGAAGTGTGTGCCATGGCTTATGGGGAACGTACAAACAAAATTTGTTGAAGATATGTTAAGGTGTGTTCCTGTTTTATTGCTGTTTTATTGTGAAGAGTAAAGATAAAATTACATTTCTTTTAATAATTGAAAAATGATTTTCTTCTGCTTTTCGGTCAGCCTGTTCCATTCATGCAATAATTCACTTTGTTGTTTTGTCAGGGAAACAATCTCTGTGTTATCGTCTGTAAAAAATTGAGCAAGAGTGATCCCAAAAGCGTTGCAAATCTTTTCAAGTGACGGAATAGTGGGAATTTGATTTTTTCTGTACCAGGACGAAATTGTCGATTGGGGAAGTTCTGATTTTTCTGCCAACTGGTATTCACTCCAGTTTCGTTCAATTCTATATTCTCTGATTTTTTCTAATATATTCATAGTGATACGTTAATGCGTTAATAATACTTATGTTTAGCATTGCAAAATAATTATTCTTAGCGTATAATAAATACGATAAAAGTTACCAACGAGATAAGAATGAAGTATCTGAGGTTTCTTATCGAATCAATAAGTAATTCAGAGGGATAAATTTAATGAGTAAAGAATCACTTCAGAAATAAAACGAAACTTTGGTTCATCATTTTGAGGAAACAGGTGTAAAGAATGTATTGTATTATGAGCCGTTGTTTGATTATTATTGGGAATAAAAAGACAAAATAGGTCTTTGTAATAAAGAATGCAGTGAACGGCGGAATTGATTTGAACAAATCCCTTGATAATTTTTCAGAAAAAACTCCTTTATATTTTGCTAAACAATATTGTTCTTCGGAAACATTAGAAAAATATTTTGGTAATAAAACAGCGAAATTTGAATAACTATTTGAGTTGATTGTGATTTACTTTTTTACAAAACCAGAAAAACTTAAAATAATAATTTTAGTGCTGTAGTGCATTAAATAAATTTTAAAAGGAGGTGTAACAATGGGTGTTGCATCATTAGTACTTGGAATCATAGCTTTAGTGATTTCAATTGGAGCAGGAGCTGCTGGAATGGGTTGGATCGGTTCAATTTGTGGAATCATCGCAATTATTCTTGGAGCAATTGCAAGAAAAAAGCCAGAACAAAAAGGAACTGGAACTGGTGGATTAGTTTGCGGTATTATCTCTCTGTCATGGGGTATTATTGCAACAATTGCTTGTGTTGCTTGTCTGGGAGCGTCAGCAAGTGTTTTCGCAGGTTTATAATCACTAGGAAAAATAGTGGGTTTTAAACTTTTTGGCACATTCATTCCTTATTATGGTTTTTTCATTTTAATGGGGATTGTATGTGCTTTTACATCAGGTTATTTTCTCTGCAAAAAATTACTACTGAATATTGATGATTTTATAATTATTTGTGCCTATTTAGTATCTTTTGGTTTTGTGGGAGCAAAAATTCTTTATATTTTGATATCGATTAATAATATTGATTTTCATAGCGTTTTTTCAAGTATCGAGAATTTTAATAATTTTTTTACTTCCGGTTTTGTTTTTTATGGTGGATTAATTGGTGGATTTTTAGCTTTGTTTTTAGTTAAAAAAATTCACAAAATTCAAATTCAACACTACATAAAAATTATTGCTCCTTGTCTTGCTTTGGCTCATGCTTTTGGTCGCATAGGTTGTTCTTTTGCTGGATGTTGTTATGGAAAAGTAACTGATGGAAATATTTTTTTGAATATAGCGAAAGTTTAGTTGCTCCTAATGGAGTTCATCTTTTTCCTGTTCAGGGAATAGAAAGTTTTTCTCTTTTTTGTTTATTTTTCCTTCTTGTTTTACTTCTGCTTAAAAACAAAAATACTAAGACTCATATTATTTACATTATCTTCTATTCAATTGACAGATTTATTTTAGAATTTTTTCGAGGCGATATTCAAAGAGGAATTTATGGATTGTTTTCAACTTCGCAAATCATAAGTCTGATATTATTTTTTACAATGATTTCATATCTATTCGTAAAAAGATGTAAAAAAAATAATTTCTAAAAATTTAAAAACATAAAATTTGTGCTTTTCTAATTTTTCACAATCTGCTCTCGCCTGCGAGCTTGCAGCGTGAGGGATTGAAGGGGCGGCGAAGCCGTTCAAAGCAACCGCAGGTTGCGACGAATGTAGCACGAATGTGCGGAACCCCGCAAAGCCCGACCCGTAGGGAGCTTTGCGACTGGAGGGGCACGCCCAAATAAAAAATTGATGTTTACACAGGTTTTCAACTCACGCTTAGAAAAATTTACAAAAACATTGTCATGTAATGAGGAATTGTTATTTTTTTTCCAGATTTGCCTAGATTGCTGTTCATTATTTTGTAGCCGTATTTTACTTCGTCTTTTTTGAGGATGGTATCCAGTGAGGATGTAGAACCTTTGTGACTTTTTACTTCTATTGGTACAACGGAACTTTCTTTTTCCAGAAGGAATTCTATTTCAGAGCTTGAATCATCACGCTTGAAATAAAAAAGCGGAATATTTTTTTTGAGAAGAAAATCGGCGATTAAATTTTCGTAAATGCCGCCTTTTACAGGACCTGTAAGAGTATCGTTAATAAGTGCTGCTTTCATTTCAAATCCGTACATTGCAACTAAAAGGCCAATATCATTTGCATAAATTCTGAACTGTTCCTGACGCACATAAGCTGTTAGTGGAAAACTTGGTGGAACTACATTGTAACAGTAGCGGACGATATTTGAATCTCTGAGCCAATCAAGGGAATTTGTATATTTTCGAGCTGTGCCGCCATTTTCAACTATACCGTACAGAAATTTTGTATTTTCTTTGGAAAGCTGCCGTGGAATTGAAAGATAGCAGTTTCTTGCTTTTGGTTTGTCTTTTGCTGGAGCATATTTTGCAATATCATTCAGATATGCATCAAGAATCATCATTTGGGTTTTGTGAACTTCGCCATAATTGTTTGTTTCAAGGAATGAATTTACAACAGCAGGCATTCCGCCAATCACCATGAATTCCCGCAGAAGTTTTTCCATTTTATCGTTTACGGCTTTTTCCACTGGAAGTTTTTCATCAAAGTGTTTTTTTAAATTGGCAATGATTTCATCTGAAATTCCACGCGCCCACAAAAACTCTTCAAAATCGAGAGAATGCATTTCTACCTGACGCTCATATCCAACTGGAAATGATGAAACTTCCTTATAATTTATTCCAAGAAGTGAACCGCTTGCAATTACATCAAATCGTCCGTCCTGCGCCCAGAATTTTAATGAAGTTCTTGCCTGAGGACATGATTGTATTTCATCAAGAAAAATCAGAGTTTCGCCTGGCACGAATGAAACTGAATTCAAAAAAAGAGAGATTTTTTGGGTTAGTTCATCAACAGAAAGATTTTCCTCGAAAATAGTTGTTAGTTCTGGTCTTTCTTCAAAATTCATTTCTATAAAATTCTTGTAATTTTCCAAACCAAACTGGCGGATTATAAAGGACTTTCCAATCTGTCTGGCACCTTTTACCAAAAGACATTCGTTTTTTTTAGATTTTTTCCATTC
>CAMEET010000148.1 GCA_945915085.1 uncultured Treponema sp.
AAACCTTACTGAATTTTGTAACGCCCGTAAAAAACACAAAACGAAGGTAACCGTCGCAGTCCTTGAGTACCGAGAAAAAACCCTTGTACAATGCTCTATTTTCTTCGCCCTGTTCGCTGTTTCCGTTGATATTTTTTAAAAGAGGATTGTCGTATTCATCAACAAGAACGACAACTTTGCGCCCTGTTTTTGCGACTGCATTTTTAAGTGCATTTTTGAAACGCATAGACAGTGCCGTTTCATCATTTTGCAAATCAAATTTTTTTTCAAATTCCTCAAGCGTGTTACGAAGTACATCTCGTAATCCGTCAGGCTTTGTAAACTCCCCGGCAGCAAGGGAAAACTTCAATACCGGATATGTAATCCAGTCTTTTTCAAGATTCTCGATTGCAAGCCCCTTGAACAACTCTTTTTTACCCAAAAAATATGCTTCAAGTGTCGTAACCAAAAGACTTTTTCCGAAACGGCGAGGTCGACTCAAAAAATAAGGTGATGAAGTTCGAACCAGATTGTACATGATTGCCGTTTTATCAACATAGACAAATCCATCTTCGCGAAGCTTTGTAAAATCCTGTATGCCAATCGGCATTTTTCTTGTATTCATCATTCTTCCATTTTATCACAGGATGGAACTGCTTGCAACGAAAGTGGAAAAAAGTGTAAAACAGGGACAGACCTTGTTATAACAAAAAACATAAAATAATATAAAAAAGTTAGGTCTGTCCCTGTTTTAACTAAAAGAACTTGACGAAACAGACGTAAAAAAAAGCAGAAGTATTAAAAGATTTGTATGATTGCCACGCTTGTGTAGAAGCTATTGCACAGGTTTATGTAAAAGGTATTATGAGTCCTATTCGCTCTGATTTATTTGGAAATAAAAAATGTTATTTCGCAAGATGAAGCAAAAGTGATTTTTCAAAGAATTTTTTATAAATCATTAAGAAGTAGACCATAACTTATTGTAAAAAATATCCGCCTCAAGTTTGTTCAATTGTTTTTGATTTTTTATAAACACGACTTTTTGAGGATATTTTGATTTTATTTCATTATATCTTTTTTTATCTTCTCTTGTTCGCCCTTTCCATAAAATCCATTGAATGAATTCCCAATCAATTTTTTCATTGCGTCCAGGAGCCATAGAAGGTCTTGTTTTATTTTTGTATTGTTTGTAGCGTTTAAAAATTCTGTACAGGCAGTTAAAACGGTTAAAAATCAAAATTATGATTTTATCAGCTTCTTCAACACGACGTTCCAAATAATAATTTGCATAATTTCCGTCCATTATCCACTGATCATAATTATCCATAAATTCTTTTGTTTTTTGCAGTTTTTCTTCTTTTGAAGTAACAGTCCAACCTGAATTAAACTGAATTTGGTCAAAATAAAAAACAGGAATTTTATAAAAAGAACCAAGTTTTGCAGATAAGGTTGATTTACCAGAACCGCTAAAGCCAAGTAAAGCAATTTTCATTATCTTCTCCGAAAATGTAAAAGATGTAGTTTCTCAAAAAATGTTGTAAGTTGTGTTGGTATGTGATTTATAATTTATTGACACCCCGAAAAAATGCAAAGTTGAATTTTCCGAGGTGCTTTTTTTATTTGTTATTTTTTTACAATAATTACCTGTTCAGACTGGAAATACGGAACAGAAAAATCAACATTCTTTTTGCGTTCTTCTGTCACTGACATTCCAGCTGCTATGAAATCAATTGTGTTTGACTGAAGTGCAGGAATAAGACTATCAAAAGCCATATCAACAACTTCAAGTTTCTTTCCTGCAGTTTTTGCAATTTTTTCTCCCATTGTGATATCAAAACCAACTACATTTTTTCCGTCTACATACTCAAATGGAGGAAAAGCTGCGTTTGTTCCGAGCTTTACAACTTTATCACCAGAATTCCCTTCATTTTCAGGAATTTTAATATTTCCATCAACTGGCATGAATGCTGCAACAAGTTTTTCATATTCGCCATTATTTTTCATATCTGTGATTGCTTTGTTGATAGTCTCAAGCAATTCTGTGTTGCCTTTTTTTACAGCAATAGCATATTCTTCTTTATTATCTGCAAATGTCTGGTCACGGATAATTTTCAAATCTGAATTGCGGGCAACGATTTCTTTTGCCGGAAGTTCATCAAGAACAACTGCATCAATAGCACCATTTTTCAAATCAAGTGCTGCATCAATTCCAGTTTTAAAAGAAGAAAGTTTTACATTTTCAACATTTTCAGATACCCAGGTTTCCCCTGTAGTTCCTGTCTGAACACCAATCTTTTTTCCTGCTAAATCTGCAGCAGAATTGATTTCAACTTTCTCTTTTTTACAGCCAATAAGAGCTGCTGCTGACAAAACCAAAGCTACAAAAAATATTTTTTTCATAAAAATACCTCGAAAATAAAAAATTTGACAATATATTACTCTTTTTTCAAACACTCTGCAATGACTATCGCACAAAAAATCAATACACAGCCGACAGTCATTTTTAATGTCAAAGTTTCATGCAGGAAAATTGTACTAAAAAGAACGCCAAAAACCGATTCAAAACTGAGAAAAAGCGATGCCAAAGATGACTGGACATATTTTAATCCGATATTCTGAAGGCTGAAACAAATCATTGAACTGAAAACCCCAAGATAAAGCATGGAAAGTACAACTTTCGGCGTCTGTATAGCAGCAATCGGGAAACCTCCATCCATGAATGGAGCCAGAATCCAGCCAAATAACGCTGCAAAAGCAAATTGAAGCATTGTGATTATGATTGTATCACATCCTTCTTTGTTGCATTTTTCCGTCCACAGAATATGAAGCGCAAAAAATAATCCGCAAAATAATGTTAAAATATCACCGATATTAATTCCACTGATATCATCACCACCTAGTGCCAGAAGCCCAATTCCAGTGAGGGACAGACCTGCAGCTACAAAAACATGCCAATGAGGTCTTTTTTTGTATAAAGGCCAACCGATAAGAGGAATGAGGATAACATAAATAGTTGTTAAAAAGGCATTTTTTCCAGCTGTAGTATACGAACAACCTATTGTCTGCACTAAATAAGCCAGAAATAAAAACAGTCCTGTAACGCCTCCCATCAAAAGATGTTTTCTGTCGATTTTTTTCAACCGTTTGCAGAAAATGACAGCAAGTCCAATTGCCGCAATGGAAAAACGGATTGCCACCATATAAACAGAACCGACATAATCCAGACTGTCTTTTACAACCACAAAAGCAAAGCCCCAGATTGCAGCTGTTAACAATAATCCCAAAGATGCAAAAAATTGTGTTGTCTTTTTATTCATAATCATCCTTATCATAAAATGGGGTCAGACCTCGTTTCTTTTACCAAAAAGGGACAGACCGCGTTTTCCGAGTTTTAGCGACAGCGTTAAAAAACTCGAGGCAGGTGCAGACAAGAATTTCAGTTGGAGTGCGAATAATCGGCACCTGCACCAGACCTCGTTTTCTGTCTTTTTATTCAATATGTAAAAAAACTGCTTTCCCATATTGAAAAGCAGTCTTTTTTTTTGTGCAAATTAAATATTTTCGTTTGCTGTGGCTAACCTGCATCTTGCCAGTCCCGAAGACGTGGCAGGGATTGGAAGAGCGCGAAGCGGCCACCGCAACGAAGCGTAACGTAGTGAAGCGGAGTGAGGAGGCTGGAGC
>CAMEET010000149.1 GCA_945915085.1 uncultured Treponema sp.
AAACTCGCAGCATGTGCTAACAAATCAAGCACTGGTGTCATAACATTCAGCACATGCCAGAAATTCGCCTAACTCTTACTCATTTTTTTGTATTAATAGATTAATAATTACATCGGCAGATTTTGCCATTTGGTTAAGTGATGCCCATTCATTTTTTGAATGAAATTCGTGACCACCAGTAAAAATGTTTGGAGTCGGAATCCCCATTTGCGTGAGTCTGGAACCATCCGTTCCACCGCGAATCGGCTTCTTTATAATCTTCACGCCAGACTCTTCATAAGCTTTTTCCAAACGCTTCAAAATTTCAGGATTTTCAAGCATTTTTTCTTTCATATTCAAATACTGCTCATTAAACTTCACATCCGCTTGTCCGCCGAGTTCTTCTGTCACATTATTTACTGCATTCAAAATAATTTTTTTCTCTTCTTCAATTTCCTTCATATCAAAAGAACGCAAAAGCAAATTCACGCAGGCACTTTCAATTGTTCCAGAAATATCCATTGGAGAGATAAAACCTTCATACCCCTGAGTAGTTTCTGGAAGCATATTTTCCGGCAGCAGGGAAACAAATTTTGAAGCAAGCCTGACAGCATTTATCATTCCGCCTTCTTTTGCATAACCAGTATGACACGCTTTCCCCGTAAACTTAACACAACAGCTGAAAGCGTTAAAACATTCAGATTCAAGCTCCCCTTCATCACCGCCATCAACAGTAACAGCCATTTTTGACTTTATAATGTTCAAA
This sequence comes from uncultured Treponema sp., assembly GCA_945915085.1. Lineage (GTDB taxonomy): Bacteria > Spirochaetota > Spirochaetia > Treponematales > Treponemataceae > Treponema_D. The sequence continues at coordinate 746 of CAMEET010000149.1, forward strand.
GGAACTTTATCCATGCCATGTCCAGTTTCCTCATCAGGAGAAAACACAATTTCAATCGGGCCATGCGGAAAATCTTCATAATGATTCATCAGAAATTCCACAGCCGTCATGATTGCACTCACACCAGCTTTATCATCAGCTCCCAAAAGTGTTGTACCATCAGTTTTTATAATTGTGTCATCCTCGTGAGTCAAAGAATTTTCAGCGTTCTGCACAGAAATAACAGGTTTTACATCTTTTCCAGAAACTTCATTAGACGTATCAATATGCGCCATCAACAAAATAGAAGGATATTTTGCACGCTCATCTGGATCAATTATGTTAGAATCAATCTTTGCAACAACATAACAAAAATCAGTCAAATAAACATTTCTTGTCCCAAGATTCCGAAGCTCTTTTACAAGAATTTTTGCCAAATCCCACTGCTGATCAGTCGAAGGCATTTTTCCATCATCAGCATTTTTTTCATCACTTTCTGACCAAACTTTCACATAACGAATAAACCTGTTCAAAAGTTTATTCATTTCCTGTTCATTTCCATAAATAAAATTCATTTTCACTGCACCCAATTTTTTTTCAGCATTTTTTTTCTTTTAAATTATTCTTCACTATTTTCTGTTGTTTTTTCAAGCATGGCACTAATAATCAAATCATCCTGATACCAGTCGATCAAAAGCGAAAAAACTTCTTCTTTGTAACCTTCACAGGAAGCCTTTATGCGCCAGACAGTTCCTGATTTTATCATTTTTGAATCAACTTCTTCTATATTCGTCCAGTTATTTTTGTACAAAATCATAAAATCACAGTTTTCTGAAATATCATCGCCACTTTGCGCATCGTATGCATAAGTTTTGATTTTCAATTCACGCGTCATATTTTTCAAAAAATCGCAAGTAATAAGACAATTCTCATCGGACACTTCAAAACTTTTCCACCAAACATAAGGTCCAACTACAACTTTCACACGATATTTTCCATGCTTCAAAAAAAGCGTTTTCATAGAATAAATTTTGTTTTTAGAAGCAGGACGTTCAGCCATCACTTTTCTAGAAAAATCAAAAGAAAGAATTTTTTCCCAAAAACGTGACCCTTTCACATACAACGTTCTTTCACTTCCAGAAACTTCAGGAATATTATCATTGTCATTTTCAAAGAAAAAAGCTTTCACAGGTAAATCCATCTGAGCGGAAAGTGAATGTGGCATTTCCATTTCAATCTGCACAGGCGAATACCACTTTTTCAAAACAGTCCTGTGGAAAAATCCTGCTTTCCATGCACAAAATACTGCCAGAATACAAGCTGCTCCGGCAAAAACAATTTTTATAACGCGCCTTTTGATTTTGTCTTTTTGTTCAATCTGCGGAAAATCATAAGTTTTTGGAGTAATCACAGATTTTGCAACCTGCACTCTCAGTTCATGCGTATCATAATGTTTCAAATATTTTTTTACGATTTTCAAAACCATATCGATTGAACGAAATCTGTTTTTTGCTTTCGGTTTAATCATTTTGTGGATTAATCTTGCAATCACTGGAGGAATAGTTTTATCAATCTTTCTAGGATGAATATATTTTCCCTTTTTGATTGTGTTCAAAGTTTCAATCGAAAAACTCTGCGGATAAGGTTTTGCACCTGTAATCATTTCGTAAAGCATAATTCCAAGCGCATAAATGTCAGCACGGTTATCAACAGAAGCAGAATCTTCAAACTGTTCAGGCGGCATGTACGCTGGAGTTCCAAGAGCCACTCCCGACTGAGTCACATTATCACCTTCATTTGCATCGCTGGCAATCCCAAAATCCGCAAGCTTGATTTCGCCGCGTTTTGAAATCAAAATATTTCCAGGCTTAATATCTCTGTGAACAATTTCTTTTGAATGTGCATATTTCAAAGCATAACAAGCGTCCTGCATTATGAGCATTGCAACAGGACAAGGAAGTGCAGTTTGCTTTTTTATCAGATTATCGAGTGCAAAACCATCCACAAATTCTTCGACCATATAACGAAAACCTGCTTCAGTAAAATAGTCAAACAGATGGACAATATAAGGACTTTGCAAATCCAAAAGAATTTGAGCTTCTTTTTTAAATCGTTCAGCATTGTTCGATTTTCCACGTGCTGTCATTTTTTTTATGACGACAAGACGTTTCAGCGAAGGATGCATCGCTTTATAAACAACACCCATTCCACCTTTTGCGACAATGCCCAAAACTTTGTATTTTCCAATCATCTGCGGAAATTCATCACTCATTGCAAAATCCTCTTTTTTATAATTTTAATATATCGTAAAAATTCAGTTTCAGTGACAATTTTAAAACACACTTACAATATCATTCTCTGGCGAAAACTTTTTCCAGAACTTCACGACAGCGACATTCTGTTTTTTCACATTATGAATCTGAATAAACTTTCCGCCCTGCCTCAATTCAAAATTATCTTTCACAGGTCTATGCCCGGCAAGATAAACGTAATCTTTTTCACATGGATTTTCGTTTGCGGTTTCACATTTATTTTTTTCAGTTTCACAGACAAGATTTTTTATAATCTGCCCGACACTTCCTTCTTCAGCTTCGCCATTTGCAGTCCATGTAAAACCATAAATTATTTCTGCATTATTTCGGGCATTTATAATTTCTTTTCGAGAAAAAGCTGTTTTTGGTTCAGCATGCGAAACAACTGCATTTTTTGAAACAAAAACAAGCGGCAATTCTTTTTCAAAACAATGAATCAAAAACAAAATGTCATCGCCGTAATAATTTTGCAC
>CAMEET010000150.1 GCA_945915085.1 uncultured Treponema sp.
TGTTAATTTCTGAAACTGTGGATTGGAGCTGGAATTCTTCCGCCTCGATTGATAAAATCTGCACAGCCAAAACTGCTTACAGGCATTACTGGACAACCGCCCAAAAGTCCGCCGAATTCTACCCACTCGCCAGCTTTTTTGCCAGGCGCAGGAATTAAACGGCAGGCTGTTGTTTTATTATTCACCATACCGATTGCAAATTCATCTGCAAGGATTCCTGAAATAGTTGTGGCCGGAGTATCGCCTGGAATTGCAATCATATCAAGTCCAACTGAACAAACTGTTGTCATAGCTTCAAGTTTTTCAAGGCAGATAGAACCTTTTTGAACAGCATTAATCATTCCTTCATCTTCTGAAACTGGAATAAACGCACCGCTCAATCCACCCACGTTTGTACTTGCCATAACTCCACCTTTTTTTACCATATCAGTGAGCATTGCAAGAGCAGCAGTTGTTCCAGGAGCACCAGCACCATCCAAACCAATTTCTTCCAAAATTCGGGCAACAGAATCTCCAACTTCTGGAGTTGGTGCCAAAGACAAATCGAGAATTCCAAAATCAACACCAAGACGGCGAGCTGCTTCTGAACCGACAAGCTGTCCCATTCTAGTGATTTTGAATGCCATCTTTTTAATTCCATCTGCAAGTTCGTTTATTGGCCGACCTTTGTATTCCTTTGCTGCAGCCAGAATTACACCAGGTCCCGAAACGCCAACATTGATGACACAGTCGCCTTCACCAGGTCCATGGAAAGCTCCAGCCATAAAAGGATTATCTTCTGGGGCATTGCAGAAAACTACAAGTTTTGCACAGCCGTTTACTTCGCAATCTTTGGAAACTTCGGCTGTTTTTACGATTGTTTCACCCATCAGTTTGACAGCATCCATGTTGATTCCGCTTTTTGTGGAACCAACATTTACACTTGAACAAACAAAATTTGTCGTAGCTAATGCTTCTGGAATTGATTCTATCAAAATGCGGTCAGCTGGAGTGATTCCTTTTTGAACAAGAGCACTGAATCCGCCGATAAAGTTCACGCCAAGTTCCTGAGCACATTTATCCAATGTCTTGATATATGGAACATAATTTTTGGCATCACTAGCACCAGCCACTAAAGAAATAGGAGTAACAGAAATGCGTTTATTAATGATTGGTACACCGAATTCTTTTTCGATATCCTGACCTGTTTTTACAAGATTACCGGCTTTTTTCATCACTTTGTCATAAATTTTCTGACAGGCACGGTTTGCATCAGAATCCGCACAATCTAAAAGAGAAATGCCCATAGTAATGCAGCGAACATCCAGTTTCTGACGCATGAACATATTTACAGTTTCTTGAATTTCAACAGGAGAAAAAATCATAAAATCACCCTACAAAAAAAACTTTACAAAATTTGCGGATTTTTTTTTCATAAAGAAAATTGCAACCAAATCCCGAATTTTTTGTTTTGAGTGGTTTTTGCCACAGTTTAAACTCGAAGTTCAGTTGAACAAATTTTGAATAATTGATTTTATCAAAAAAACGGGGTTGTAGCAATATAACGGAAATGTGTAAATGTGAAACAGAAATGTAATTTGGCGGAGTTATGTGAGGTCTGTCCCTGTTTTAAAGGAGGGGAAAGCCTTCCCCTCGCGTCCACTACGTTGGCCGCTACCCCTTCTCCTAGGGGCTTCGCCCCTAAAACCCCAATAAACTTAAAAATACACTTCACACAGTTGCTACGATTTTTTTACTCAGTTTTGATTGCGTAAAAAAAGGGGTACGACCTTGCGACTTTCGCAGCCGACTAATTCATATTTTTAATACAGTAATGCAGGATGATAAAAAGGGCAAAGAACTCACAAAAGATAAGAATTATATAGATAGAAATTTGCATAATGGAAATTTTCTAAGCTCACAGGAATTATTTTATGAAGCATCTTATAGAAAAGGCAGGTGGCTTCCGCATTATAACCACTCCAACGATGACTAGTTAACTTATTATTGTATTAACTGACACCTAAAATCATTTGAATTATTTACAAGTGATGAAAATGACTGAAAAAGATTCACTGATGATGATTGAAGACTTCAGAATAGACAGGTGTAAGAAACACAATCTTATAGACATACTAATGATTGTCTTCTTTGGATTATTATGTGGATATAAACGCATTCTTTTCATGCAATTCTTTTGATGAAGAATCTTGCAGAAAAGTCGAATACAAAAACTTAAATATGAAACCGAAATTGGTTCTGGAAGAGTTGAAAAACGGAAATATTTTCTTTGTACAGATTTAAAATGGTTTATAGATAAAAAAGGAATGGGTCAACTTGAATGGAATCGGGATGGTTAGAAGATGTAGATAAAACAAAAGATTGGAAACGAATCCTGTGAATCCAGATATTTTATAACTTCATTAAAAACTGTAAAAAAAGCTGCATCAGAATAAAACTGCTGATTGTCAAACACAAGTTCTAATTCAATTTTTTTGTTAAAATGTCATTATGTGATTAACAATGTAGTCAAAATTGGGTTGTTTTTTCATGAAAAATAATGCTATCAAAGGCACAAAGTTTTGTAGGTACAATTCTTAAAGCAGTCCAAGCTCCTTGATTGATATAAAGGGATAACATGCTAGAAATTACATCTGTTTTTGTTGAACCGTCAGGGATAATTTGAATATTAAATTGATCTACACATTCTTGAAATGCATTCTTAAAGTCTGAAATAGAATCATTATATAAACTAGAAATGACATTTTTCATTGAATCAGAAAATGAGTTATATTCAAATTGGGAACTATAAGAATTTGTAAAGTTACAGATTCTTTTCAAATAATCTTTATCAGTGAAATGTAAAAAAGAAAACCAATTTTTTTTCATCATTTTTCAACGAGAGCCATTTTGAAACAATTTTACAATCTACATACAATTCAATAAGTTGATATAGATGATAATTTACATTTACTTTGAGTTCATTTGTTATTTTTTTGTTTTGATTTTACTAATATATTTATCAGCTGGTTTCATACATTCTTTCAATAATTTATAGGAACTTTTTATTCCATCTTTGAGTGCTTTTTCACGAGTTTTTATAAGCCAAATCATAAAATCATCCACTTTTCGTATATTATACACCGCAAAGACGTAAAATAACGACTCTAGTTAAATTTAATTACGTCCGTTACAATTCAGCAAGATTTTTCTGAAATCTACTGAACGCAACTTTGCGTTTAAAAGATTTCCCCAAGTCATCTTCTTTCGATTATTCTGAAAAAAGTTTGGAGTTTAATCCTTTAGTTTATAATTTGCATACTTTCCTTTTTGGTTAGGAACAAGTTTTCCTTCAGCAAGTAACTTTTTAATTTGTGAATAAGCCTGGTCACTTGTAAGCTTTAGTAAATCCATTACATCTTCTTTTGTAATTATTCCATCCTGCTGCTTAGCAAGTTTAAGAATCAGTTCTGGATAGCGAACTG
>CAMEET010000151.1 GCA_945915085.1 uncultured Treponema sp.
TGTCAGCACTTGAAAGAACCGAAATTTCATTGACAATTTTTTTATTTTCTTCAATAAGCATTTCTTGTTTCTGTTCCAAAGCTTTTATTTCAAGCCTGAGTTTGGAATATCTTTTTGCCTGAAATCCATACAAAAAAAGCATACATGGAATCAAAAGGACAAATAAACAAATACCAATTCGAATAAAAATATTTTTTACGCCGACTTTCGTTTTATTCTTCATATCAATACCCCACAACTCCATCAAGATGATAAGGAGTATCATCTTTCAATTTTCGAATTACCCGGAGTTTAGCACTTCTGGATGGAGAATTCTGTTCAACTTCTTTTTCAGTTGGAGCAACAGGTTTTCTTGTCAAAATTTCAGCACATTTTTCACCGCCACAACGACACACAGCAACCTGTGGAGGACAAACACACTGTTTTCCAAGATTTCTAAAATAGTTTTTTACAATTCTGTCTTCAAGCGAATGAAAAGTAATAACACCCATTTTTCCACCAGGTTTCAAACACTTAAATGCATCGCTCAAAGCCTGTGGAAGCCGCTTCAATTCACTATTGACAGCAATCCGCAAAGCCTGAAAAGTTCTAGTAGCAGGATGAATATTCCCATATCGGTAATTTGCAGGAACTGCATCCCAAATAATCTGCGCCAAAGCCTTAGAAGATTCAATTTTCCCACCTTCGCGAGCCTGAACTATTGCAGCAGCAATCCTGCGACTCAACTTTTCTTCACCATAAAGATAGATTAAATCAGCAAGTTTATCTTCTGGAAGTTCATTAACTAAATCGCCAGCAGATTTTTCAGTTCCAGAATTTAACCGCATATCAAGTTTTTCATCATATCTAAAAGAAAAACCACGGTTAGACTTTTCATAATGAAAAACAGAAATTCCCAAATCAAACAAAATTAAATCAGGTTTTTCATATTCAGATGGATAATCAGCATAAAAATCATTAAACCAACCGTTATAAAAATGAATTCTCTGTTCAAATTCCTTCAAACGTTCTTTTGCACGTGTCTGAATAACATTATCTGCATCGAGTCCAACAACACTAAGACCTTTAAATTTTGTCAAAAAGTTATAGGTGTGTCCCCCTTCACCCAAAGTCGAATCAATCATAAGACAATGGTTTTCATAAGGTTCACCCACAGGAGAAAGATATTTTAAACATTCATTTAATAAAACAGGAGTATGAACAACTTCCAATTTAACCTACCAATATTTAAAATCAGTAAAATTTCAAGTTATTTAATCAAAATACAAATTTTTATATTTTGAGTGGCTTTTTGCTTCGCAAAAATCAGGCTTTTCGCCCTTCGCTAACGCTCATCCGCTTCCCTCGCTACGCTCAGTCCAGTGGACTGCTTCGCAGGGGCTACAATCCTTGCCACGGTTTAAAATTAAAAAACTTGAAATAAACCACTGTGATATAACAACAAAAAGACTAAAAACTTATGTCGTTAAATTCTTCAGCAGCATCTCTAAAAGATTCTTCTGTACTTGTAAGATATTCTTTGTAAGTATTGAAGTCCCACAATTCCATATATTTTGCAATACCTAAAATTGTGCATTCTTTTGAAAGATTAGCATATTCGCGTAAGCTTTGTGGGATTGAAAGGCGACCATTTTTATCAAACTCGACAGGTTGTGCTGGTGCAATAAAGTGACGCACAACATTCAAGCTCTTAGTTTTCATCATTGAAGCATTCGCCATCAATTTGTTCTGAAAGTTGTCCCATTCATCAGAAGTAAAAAGCCATAAGCAGCGATCTAAACCTTTAGTGACCATAACTACATTTTGATTTATAGCAGTTCTCAATTTTACTGGAAATGAGACTCTACCTTTTTCATCAATTGTATTATTGTATTCACCAGTTAACAGATTCATACCCACTTATTTCCACTTTTTACCACTTTTTCCCACTTATTACTAATTTTATAATATTTTTAACTAAAGTCAATGCTTTTTTATACCAATAATATATAAAATTGTTTTTTTTCCAAAAAAATATTCCATACAGTTTGATAGTGATTTTAAATGCAGTTTTCCACACTCAATGAAAGCAGTTTACATAAAAGTCTCAAAAACATTTACGCTGCAATTTACAGTGGGCAAACCGAAATTGAAAAAGACAATCATGTTTACGATATAATCACAAAAAAACAAAATGTTATCGAAATTCAAACCAAAAATCTTTCTAAGCTTTTACCAAAAATACTTGATACTATCAAAAAAGGTCACAACATAAAAATTGTTCATCCTATCATTGTGGAAAATACAATAGAAATATATGATTCTGAGGATAATCTGATATCAAGAAGAAAAAGTCCAAAAAAACAGAATATTTACTCTATTTTCAATGAATTAACTGGAATCCACGAAATTTTATTGAACAGGCATTTTTCTTTAGAAATCGTATTCATCAAAATGACAGAAATAAGAATGAGAACTCCTGAAAATGTTCAATCACAAAACAAAAGAAGACGATTCAAAAGAAACTGGATAAAAATCGATAAACGACTTGAAGAAATTAGCGGCACAAAGCGTTTTAACAGCAAAGAAGATTATTTGAATCTTCTGCCAGAATTACCGGAATTATTCAGTTCAAAAGATCTTGAAGAAAAAATCGGCAAAAAAAACAACCCGAATTTAATTTTATGGGTTTTCTCCCATATGAATATAATAAAATATGTTGAATCACAAGGCAGAAAAAAAATCTACAAAATTATATAAAATTTACAATTATCCGTTTTTATCTTTTTTTGATAAAAAGACAAAAAAAATCCCCTGCAACTGTCAAAACAATCACAGGGGATTTTCTGCATCAAAAAAAGAGATTACCAGTTATCAAGCATATCATCTTCGTCATGATTTTCCATATCATAAAGGTCTGTAACAGCACGCAAGTCATCAAGATACATATAATATGAACCACGAGCCTGCATAGGATTGCAATCAATACGGAAACCAAGAACTTTCAAGCCTGGTTTATCACCATAGTAAGCACTACTCTGAACAATTCCATGTTCTCCATCTGGACTAGGAGGAACTACACATGTCAGTTTTTTCCATCCGCTGAATCCAAGATTTCCTAAATACAATTCAAAATTACTTCCAAAATAATCTTGAACAAGAACATACATATCATGAGACTGATTTCGTCCACAAACCCACAATGAAATTGTTTTTGTAGTTCCTTCAATAGGAATAGGTCTTGCTGATTTGATTGTAAACGAGTTTTTACCGCGTTTAAAGAAATCTACACGAACACCATAAACCATTTTATCTTCATCTTCTTTACCTTCATCTTCAGCCAAAG
>CAMEET010000152.1 GCA_945915085.1 uncultured Treponema sp.
GAAGAGAAACCAGCTGAAGAAGAGAAACCAGCTGAAGAAGAGAAACCAGCTGAAGAAGAGAAACCAGCTGAAGAAGAGAAACCAGCTGAAGAAGAGAAACCAGCTGAAGAAGAGAAACCAGCTGAAGTAACACCAAAACCATTTACTATCAGTTTTGGTGGAAAGCAATACAGTGCAGGTACTTTTGCTACTGCAGATGATTGGGTATCAATTGAAATAAAGTTTGCAGAAGTTCCACCAACAGATAAAGTTCAGTTCTGTTTGACTTCAGATAAAGTTGAAAAAGAAGAATCTTGGGGACCTGCTTATTTTAGTAGATATCCTGAGGTAGCAGAAGTGGTAACTATCGATTTAGATGATTGGATTAATAACCAAAAAGATGGTTCTGAAAAAACATTGGCTGACCAGGGAGCAACAAAAATAACTTCTATAGGTATTCAGGCAAAGACAGCAGATTCTCCAGATGTAAAAGTTGCAAGTGCAATAGTAACTAAAAAAGATGGAACAAAAGAAGCTGTTGTAGCTGTAAAAGATTGGGCATCAACTGTAACAGAAAACTAATTTGGTTTTAATGCTTTATAAAAGGTCACTGTTGAACACAGTGACCTTTTTTATTTGTTCGCGTCAGCAACATGGAGGGCTGCCGCAGGCAGGTGCGAAGCACCGAGCGGTTTGAGCGAGCCCGGAATACTGCGACCCGAAGCGCAGCGAAGGGGGACGCCCTGTTAAAACAGGGTCAGACTTTGTTATCATCTTTTATTTTCTTGGATTTTATGCTATAATTTAATTATGTCTTATGAAGTAACTGCAACTAGACGGCGTCCTCAGCAATTTGATAATCTTGTTGGTCAGGAATTTGTTGCTCAAACGCTGAAAAACTCTATCAAATCTGGAAAAATTGCTCATGCATATTTGTTTACAGGTCCTCGCGGGTGTGGAAAAACTTCTTCTGCACGAATTCTGGCTAAGGCATTGAACTGTCAGAATGGTCCGACTGATTGTCCGTGTGGTGTCTGTTCAAATTGCAGGGAAATTACAAACGGAACATCCCTTGATGTAATTGAGATTGATGGTGCGTCGAACACTAGTGTTGAAAATGTCCGCCAAATCAAAGATGAAGTTCTTTTTCCGCCGAGTAATTCTAAATATAAGATTTACATTATCGATGAAGTTCATATGCTTTCGATTCCGGCTTTTAATGCTCTTTTAAAAACTATTGAAGAGCCGCCTCCATATGTTGTTTTTGTTTTTGCAACTACTGAACTTCAAAAGGTTCCGGCAACTATTAAATCGCGTTGTCAACAGTATAATTTTAGGCTTGTTGCCATTGATAAAGTAAAAGAATGTCTTGCTCAGGCTGCTTCTGAATTAAATATTCAGGCTGATGACGAAGCTTTGTTTTGGATTGCCCGTGAATCAACAGGTTCAATGCGTGATGCTTACACTTTGTTTGATCAGGTTGTAGCTTTTAGCGATGGTCACATCACTTACGAAAAAATTCGTGATAAACTTGGACTTGTCGGTGTTGAAAGGCTTAATCTGCTTTTTGAATCTTGTTGTCAAAATCAAATTGATTCGGTTTTAAATTTGCTTGATGAATTTTTGCAATCGGGTGTTTCTGTTGAGCAATTCATTTCAAATTGTGCTGATTATCTTCGTAGTCTTATGCTTATAAAAAGTGGTATCAAAAAGGAATCGCTTTTGGGAAATGCTGCTGAACGTTACAGTTCATCTGTCTTGTCTAAATGGAATTTGATTCAGATTGAGCGTGCGCTTTCTATTTTCCTTCAATTATATAAAGATGTGCGTTATTCTCTTTCGCCTCGTTATGAGCTGGAACTTGCATTTGGCAGATTGTGCTGGATAAGCGATTATGTTTCAAATGCGGAAGTAAAACGTGCAATTGATGCTGCTCAAAAACTGTTGCTGTCACAAAATGAAGCAGTTGTTTCAAATGTGCAAGTCAGTGGAATTGTGAATGCTACAAGTAATCAAAATTTTGCATCTTCAAATTCAGGTTCAACTTCAGTTATGTCGACTGACTCGTTGAATAATTCAATTTCCATAAATCAGGTTCCTGATGGACTTCCAATTCTGCGTCCTTCAAAACAGATGATCGATGAAGAAGGTATTGAAAATCCTGATGATGCAGTTTCTGCGGTTTTTGATGGTGCTGCTTCTGATTTTGATTCGCAAAAAACAGGAGACGAAAAACACCCTTTTTCTAATGGCGGTTCGCTGCCGCCTGAACAATCAGCGGAAAATGTGGTAGCGAACTTAAATAATGATTCAAATTCTTTGCAGCTTCCTCGTTTGAATATAAATGTTCATGGAAGTGAACAGGTGAATATTGAAGCTCAAAAAGAACATATTTCAAATGTGCTGATAAAAGAAGCTTTGAAAGAAGTTCCAAAAGATGTTTTTTCTAATCCTGTGAGCGAACCTGATTTTTCTCAGGAAGATTATGATGGCGAATGGACAAACGTTGATGAAATTCCAGATGATGATTATTATGCCGAAGATGATGAATATGTGGCTCAAAAAGCTGAATCATTTCTGAATCAAAATGTTCAGAATAATTCTCAGGAATTCGAAGTTCCTGCTCAGCTGAATGATAAATTTAAAACTGCTGACGGTGCGGAAATTTCTGTAGCTCAACTTCGTGGAAATGTGATGGCAAGTCTTTCTGTCAAAGATGGTTTTGCTGCCTCAAATCTGCAAAAGACTGGACTTTGGGAAGTTTTGGAAAATTCTGTTCACACAAGTGTTCAAAGTCAGTATGATTTGGAATTGATTAAACGCAAACAGAATATTATCGAAGCGGAAATTTCTGCAATCTGCGGAAAACAAATGAGTTTGATAGTAGATTTACAGGAAGAAAAAAAGGAAGTGAAAAAGGAACCTGTACAGATTCCGCTGCAGGTAGAAATTCTTGTGAATGCATTTAAAGGAACTATTGTAGCTGGAAAAGTTTAATAATTTTTAGCAATCGCTAACGCGAAGTTTTATGAGAGGTGTGATAAAAACTCTGTCTGAGATTGCGTCAGAGTTTTTATTCAAAAGTTTGCGTTGCAAACTTCATTATTAACTGCACATTTTCATTACATTGCGAATGTGCGTAAAAAAGTCAAATCGGAAGTTGTGTAACTTGTAAAGATTAATTCCCCACTTTTCTGTCAGAAATTGCAAGATTTTT
>CAMEET010000153.1 GCA_945915085.1 uncultured Treponema sp.
CATTGTTTACAACAGAACCAACAACTTCATCAAGCTGTTCAGCAAGTTTTTTCTGATTTACATCATGCTGATAAAGTCCAACACCAATTGCTTTCGGGTCAATTTTTACAAGTTCAGACAGAGGGTCTTGCAAACGTCGCCCCATAGAAATTGCTCCACGAATTGTCAAATCAAGTTCTGGGAATTCTTCGCGGGCAATATCACTTGCAGAATAAACTGAAGCACCTGATTCATCAACAACTGTATAAACAACATCATTATAGTTCTCGCTGATAACCTTGCTTACAATTGCCTGAACTTCCTGACTTCCAGTTCCGTTTCCAACAGCTACAACCTGAATATCATATTTATCGATAGCATCATTTATCATTTTGTATGTGCCTTCCGGATCAGTTACCTGGAAAAATTTGAAATAGCCAAGATATTTTCCTGTTTCGTCAAGAGCGGCACATTTTGTTCCCGTTCTGATACCTGGGTCAATTCCCAAAACACGGCTTCCTTTAATCGGCTGAGTCATCAAAAGATTTTTTAGATTTTCACTAAAAATGCCGATTCCGTGAACATCAGCTTCATCAGCTTCGTCGCTACGAATTTCTCGAACAACAGCAGGGCTTAAAAGGCGCACAACTCCATCTTCAATTGCATCTTTATGATAGTGATTGTGAATTTCAACATTTTTTTGAAGCAACGCAACAGCTGAATCAACATCAACATCAATAGTAACTTCCAAAGCACCTTCGCGTTCACCACGATTTATCGCTAAAATGCGGTGAGGTTTAACCTGATTTAAAGGTTCTTTGTAATCCCAGTACATCTGATATGTAGAAGTTTTTTGAGCCTGTTCTTCTGTCTGACCTTCTGGAACAATTCCTTTTGTAACGATATTTCCTTCTTTAAGATACAAATCATGGATTTTTTCACGATTTGAAGTTTCCTGACTAACGCGTTCAGCAAGAATATCTTTTGCTCCGTTCAAAGCGTCTTCTTTTGTTTCAACATTTAAAGCGGCATCTTCATTGTCCGTTTTGATAAATTTTTCAGCTTCCTTTTCAATTGCAGCATCATCCATAACGAGCATAGCATCCGCAAGCGGTTCCAGACCTTTTTCTGCAGCAACCATACCGCGTGTCTTCTTTTTCTTTTTGAACGGAGCCCACAAATCTTCAAGGGCTGTCATAGTTGTGGCAGACATAATTGCATTATAAAGAGTTTCAGTCAATTTTCCCTGAGCAAAAACACCTTTTACAATTTCAAGTCGTCTATCTTCAAGATTGTGATATGATTTGTAAAGATGATCACAATCGCGAACCTGCACTTCATCCAAATTATCATGCTTTTCCTTACGATAACGGCTGATAAAAGGAATCGTACATCCTTCTTCAACCAGGCTGATAACTGCACTGACCTGCTGAACACGAATATTCAATTCTTCAGCAATTTTTTTCATAATTTCCACTTCGTTGACAACGAGTGCGTCGATATTTTCTTGTGTAAATTCCATAGTTCGCCTATTTTAAATTAAAAGAGGTTTCAAGTAAATAGAAAAATCCCGTTTTTTTTTGATTTTTTTGAGTTCAATCAAGGTCTGTCCCCTTTTTAACAGAATTTTCCAAAACTCGCTATAATGCAAGGTCTGTCCCCTTTTTTTTGCACCTGTTTTTCGAGTTTGCGGAAAAATACAATTACAAAAAATTCAGGAGGGGAAAGCCTTCCCCTCGCGTCCACTACGTTGGCCGCTACCCCTTCTCCTAGGGGCTTCGCCCCTAAAACCCCAATAAAATTAAAAATATTCTTCAAAAAGTTCCTGCGGTTTTGGTTCTGCTGGAAGTTTTGATTGAGGAAATTCGTGCATATATGAAAAACAATCGTCTGGAGAACAGAGAATTTTATTTTCATGGCAGGTTTTATAAAAATATTGCATTATCTGCTGATTGTTCGGACTTAAAAGTTCGTAACGTCCGCCAAAATCTTTTTTGTATCTAGAAGAGAGTCCTGGAAAATGTTTATCCAGCTGTGCATAAAAATATTCACGATTTCCAGAGCGCATAGTAACTCCAATTCCAAAATTTATAATTCCATGTACTCCAGTTTTAAGACAATAATCCATCAGACCTTTGAAATTCTGCATTGAATCATTAATATATGGAAGAAAAGGTGAAAGCCAGACAACTGTGGGAATATTGTTCTGCTTCATAATTTTGAGAACTTCAACTCGACGGGATGTGACGCAAACATTTGGTTCTATAATCCTGCATAAATCATCATCAAAAGTAGTGAGAGTAAGTTGCACGACGCATTTTGATTTTTCATTGATAGATTTGAGCAAATCTAAATCTTCAAGAATTCTGTCTGATTTCGTCTGAACTGCAAGTCCAAATCCATATTTTTCAATAATCTGCAGACATTTTCTTGTGAGTTTCAGCGAATTTTCACAAGGCATATAAGGGTCGCACATTGCACCTGTACCAATCATGCATTTTTTTCTTTTTTTAAGCAAAGCTTTTTCCAGAAGTTCCGGCGCGTTCTGTTTTACTTCGATATCTTCAAAAGGTTTTGGCGTGTGATAACAGTCCGATCGAGAATCACAATAAATGCAGCCGTGAGTGCAGCCACGGTAAATATTCATGCCGTTAAGAGAAGATAAAATGGATTTTGCATCTACAAAGTGCATAAAAAATCCTTTTTAGAATAATTTTTCAAGCAGATAAAAATCAAATCTATAACCAGTGAAAGCTGCTAAACAACACAATCGGAACAATCAGTAAAATCAATCAGGACAGCTGTTTTTTAACAGTTTGAAATCGGTGATACTTCAAAAAGGCTGTGTGTTGCCTCATAAATTTTTCTTGCAACATGAGCGTTATTCATTGTGTACAGATGAATGCCAGAAACTCCATGCGTAACCAAATCCACAATCTGGTCAATTGCATAAGCAATACCAGCATCCCTTATGGCTTCAGGATAATTTTCGTATCGCTGCATCATGTGTGTAAATTTTTCAGGAAGAACTGCATTTGTCATGCTTACCATTCTTTCAATAGATTTTTTATTTGTGGCAGGCATAATTCCAGCTTCGATTGGAACATTAATTCCTTTTATCT
>CAMEET010000154.1 GCA_945915085.1 uncultured Treponema sp.
GAACTTTATCTGCAAACTGCTGACCTTCAAAACATTTTACAAGAGCATCTACAGCCTGAGTCTGATATTTTTGTATTTTAAAAGTAAACTTCATTATTTCTCTTCCTTTGATTTATATGCGGTTTTATCCGCGATTACTTTAATTGAATCCAAAAAAGACACCTCAACATCGCTGAGCGTTTTCTGCTGATATTTCTTATACTCACCTGTTGCTTTTTCGATAGCTTGCTCATGGCTTACCATGCCATTTCCCTGTAAAATCTGTTCACCGCTCATCGTAAGAATCTTATCCAGATGTTCAGCCCAATCTTTCATTGTCATAGGAATCTGTCGTTCTGCCTGACGCTCTGCAAAATCAAGATATCCGCTTACAATCTGCCCCATAGCACGAAGTTCTTTTTCATCAAGATAGTTTTTGGCAACCACGGCATCCTTTAGGTGAGGACGTTTTCCTTCAAAACTCTTTAGCCCCATGAATTCTTTTTCCGCATCAGCCCGATTGAAAATCACTTCCGCGGCGGTCTGACCGTGCACGGCAAAATGTATTTTGTTCTGCACTTTCTTGAAAAACTGAATTGAAATATCAGAACGGGGATTGTAATCAACACTTGTTGCGTAGATATCGAGTATCTGACGATAGAACACTTTTTCACTGGCACGAATGTCGCGGATTCGTGTCATAAGTTCTTTCCAGTAGTCACCGCCCCCAAGCTGCTTCAGGCGGTTATCGTCCAGTGCAAAGCCTTTACGGATATATTCATTAAGGCGTTTCGTTGCCCATTGACGGAATTGTGTGCCCCGGATAGATTTTACCCGATAGCCAACAGAAATTATAACATCAAGGTTATAGTAAAGAACCTCGTGGGTTTGTGTTTTTCCTTCAATTGCACCATGCTTAGTGGTATTTCGGAAATTCCGAACAACCATAGATTTTTCCAGTTCGCCTTCTTCAAAAATGTGCTTTATATGCTCGCTGATGGTAGACTTTGACTTTTCAAACAGAGTTGCCATCTGGTCTTGTGTCAGCCAGACAGTTTCGTCTTCAAAGAGAACTTCAACATTTATGGTTTCTTTATCAGTGCTAAAGATTGCAATTTCTTTGTTCATCCAAGCCCTCTTAAATAATCCTGATATTATCTGGATTATAGCTTTCTCCAAGATAAGTCTTAAAAATCTGCTCAAAGTTTGTAGCAACACTGTCATTAGCCATAGAAGCATCGCGCATTACAAAGTAGTAAGGCTTTTCTTTTGCAATTTTTGTGATTGTTTCTTCTGTTACATCTTCATCAAAACACGCTACAAGATAGTTGCCTTCTACACAGTAAACGGTTTTTCCGTCAATCTGCTTTGTCTGGATTTTGCTTGAAAGCATAATTCCTAAATCAAGCATAACCTGGAAAAGCAAATCTTCTGCTGTACGGTCGGATTTGATGTTATTTTTGAACAAGTCCTGTTTGTCGATGTGGTCAGGTGTGTAGTAAACATCTTCCATGTTTGATGTGTCGCACTTGAGGACGCGGAAGCCGATGTCGAGTTTGTTGATGTCAGAAGGGGGAAGTCTCCCCCTCGCTCCAACCGCTTGCGCGTTTTCCGCTACCCCCTCTGCGGGGGACACCCCCGCAACGCCCCCGATATTGTCACACGGATTGGAAACGCCTAACGGCGTTTTTGCTGAAGTTGTCAGGCTATTTTCAAACAGCGAGTTTTCCATACCCCCCCCCATTTGTATAGTACTTTCCGCTATTTTTCTTCCCGCACGCCGGATGCGTTCCTTGCCGATTTCGCAGATATTTTTATAACCTGCTTTGTAAGCTTCTGATTTTTCATCGCAAGGTTCTGGAAGTTGTACCATGATGAATTTACGGTTTCCGCCATCTTCTGCATTGAGCTGCATTACAGCGTGGGCGGTTGTGGCACTGCCTGAAAAGAAGTCGAGGATTAGGGAATCTTCTTTTTCCGTAGCTATTTTTAATAAATATGATAATAATTTAGTGTTTTTAGGGAATCCAAATGGGATAACTCCAAAAATAGACTTTATTTCTTTTGTACCATCTTGAGACATTCCAATATCATCTGGAAATTTTGTTGAAACTGAAATTCTTCCAAATTTATCTCCAGCCTTTGCCATATCTTTATCCTTAAAATATCTTGCCACAGGTTTAGAAATTTTTAAAAAATCGTAATCACCAGGAAAAACTATTTCATTAGCATCATAATATGATTGAAATGTATCTTTTGTTATTCGCCACGTTCTATTTGGATCACAAGGAAATTCTTCCCCATTTTTGGGATTAATCATCGTAAAGAAACTATTAGGACGTTCACTGGCAGTTGTCTGTTTTGTCATATCGTGAATTCTCCATGGTCTACCAGGAAAATCAGAAGTTTCATAATATTTTCTGTTTCCTCCCTCAATACTTGCTTCAAACATATTTGATTTTGCATAAACGACAATCCATTCATAATCTTGAGAAACACCAAAAGGCACATCAGATTTTGCAGTTCTTTTTCTCCAAGGAAATGTTGCAACAAAGTTCACACTTCCAAAAATCTCATCACAAATCTTCTTCAAATTTTCAACTTCATTATCATCAATCGAAATAAAAATCACCCCATCATCGCTCAGCAAATCTCTTGCCAATTTTAATCGTGGGTACATCATGTTCAGCCAGTCGGTGTGGAATCTTCCGTTGCTTTCGGTGTTTGCTACAAGGCGGTTGCCTTCTTCGTCAGTCTGTCCGCTATTTGCAATATAGTCTGCGGCATCCTGTGCAAAATCATCTTCATACACAAAATCGTTTCCCGTGTTGTAGGGCGGGTCAATGTAAATCATCTTGATTTTGCCAAGATATGTTTCCTGCAAAAGTTTAAGCACTTCAAGATTGTCGCCTTCAATGTAAAGGTTTTCCGTTTCGTCAAAGTTCACACTTTCTTCACGGCAAGGACGGAGTGTTTTATTTATAGGAGCATTTGCAGTAAGAATCGCCTGTTTTTTGTCAGGCCAAGTAAACTGATAGCGTTCTTCACGACCTTCAACCAG
>CAMEET010000155.1 GCA_945915085.1 uncultured Treponema sp.
GTGTCTTCCGCTATCCCCTCTGCGGGGGACACCCCCGCAACGCCCCCGATATTGTTACACGGATTCGGAATTGCTAACGCAATTCCAAGAATAAATTATTTACAGGTTTTCCGTTAGGAAAATCGAATACGTGTGACATTTACCTCTTTGAAATCTGCGAAACAATAATTTCTCTTAATCTATATAATTTTTCCATTTCTTCTAAATTTTCTTTTCGTTCAATAAATAAAGGAATTACCATATTTCCAAAATCATTTAGATTTTTTTCTTGTGGAATTAAAATTGGAAAATCTTCGATTTGTGTTCCACTTATATGCAAGATAGTTGTTCCTGTATTTACCTGTGAAACATATTCCGAAAATTTTCCTAACTGAATTGAAAGATATAAGTACAATTGTATTGATAATGAATTTGCCCTTATACATGATACTCGTTGTGCTAATAAAAGAGGTAAATCAAAATCATGCACTAATGACCAGTTTTTTCCAACTTTTGAACCATCCATTCCAATTACAATATCCCATTCTTGTAAATAATTCTTTGCAATGCGTTCAGTAATTTCATCCTTGTATTTTTTTATAGTATCCCACCTAAGTTTCCCTTCAGTAACATTTTCTCCTCTTAATGTTTTTACACCTTCAAATTCAGAATATAGTTCACTATCAAAAGGAAATCCTGTAAATTGCTTACATAAATCACCTAATCTACCTTTTGTTAAGTCGGCTTCTTCAATAAACATTTTTTTATAAATAGCCTGTGCCGTCTTTTCCAGATTTTCATTAATCTTCTGCTTAATCTGGATGCGGTTTGTGATGGCGTTGTAGGTGTCTACAATTTTCTGCTGTTCTTTTATGTCTGGAACTGGGAGTTTCATGTCACAGAAATCTTCCCAGGGCATACTTCCACGAACACCACCAACAGCAATGTATGAAGCTTCACGGTCAAACTCTGGTCGCATAAACCACATTGCCATATAATCAGGTAAAATTTCTTCTGTATTCTTAATTCTAAAAATATAATAAGCAGGAGACATAATTGCTTCGTCATAATCTTTTAGACAAGCAATTGGAATTTTCCCATCTCGGCTAACCTGCATAAGAGAACAGGCAAAATCAAATTTTCTGATTACCTGATATTTAGATAAATCGGTTCCAATTGTATTTGCAACAGATTTGATAAAACATTTATCAATGCTTACACCAATGAGAGTTTTTACTTTTTCGTCTTTATTTCGCTCGTCAATTAAATCGACCAAATCACCGATTCTTCTATATTTCTTCATCTTTCATCCTTCAAACAAAAGTTTATTTTGAATCATTCATTTTCCTATCAATATCATTAAATGCGTTTTCCAAATCTTCTGTGTGATAGATTTCGTACATATCGTAAACATAATTTGTGAGATTCAGCTCTTCCAATTTTTCAAGAACTTTATTTGCAGTAGTTTTCTTATGAAAAGCGTATTGCTCCATCAAAAAAATGAAAAATTCCATTTCTTTTGTCATCTAATCTCTCCTTATGTAAAGGGAATTCCTTGGATTTCCAGTTATCTGCTCGGTTTCCCACATATCGAAAATACCGTTCTCGCTGAATTCCCACATTTCAAGCTCAGGATTTGAAAGCATTTTATAAGTTTCCGACATCAAAAATTTTTTATAAGAATCCATCATAGAAAAACCATATTTCTGATTTATCATCTTTGAAACTTCTCTGTCGTAATAATCAAGAATAAAAGGAATTTCATTTGTCATTTTTATTCACCTCCACAACTTCAACAAATTTCAAATATTGCAAGGACTTTTCCGTTTTAAATACAATCTGATCTTTCAATTTTTGAGGAAGGAGACGCTTCACAGTTTCCTCTTCAGTGTACACTCCTGCAAAAAACAAAGAAATAACGGGCATTGTTCTGTCATTTGCAACTGGACCAATTACAACATCATAATCATTTTTTACCGAAAGATTTTTTCTGTTTGCACTCACAAATCTAAGCCATTTTTCATCAGCATTTTGAAATTTCAGAACACTTAATTCATTTGAACCTTCTTCATCATATTCAAAAACAGAAATAAAAGGCTTCCCATAATTTCTTCTTTTTGCAGTCAGAACTGCCCATTTTTCAGCCTGTTCATAACTTGTCGTCAAATAAAATCCTGTTCCAAAATCAAGTTTTCTATCTGATTCTAGGATTTTTGGATTTTTTATTTCAACATTACTTCCATGATAAAGTTTCATTTTGAAAAATCCTCCATTGTTTTTTTCATTCTCAATTCGCTACAAATTCCCCAAAACAGACGGAATCAAGCTGGAATCCAAAATCTCAAAGGCAAAACATTTTTTTGCCAAATCTTTCAGACTTGCACCAATGTGATATAAAACCGAATTGTCGATAATCAAAAATCTATCGTGCATTTTGGAAGTAAAGTTCAAAGTCAAAGTTGGATACTGCGCATTGAATTTTTGCACATCAAGATTTGTGATTTTCGTTTTTGAATCCGTGTAAAGCTGAACATTCACGCCATTCTGCTTTTTTGCAAGTCTCTCCAAAACCGTCAAATCCACATAGCAGTCAATCAAAACGATTTCTTTCTTTGCCGACTGAATGAAACTTTCAAACTTAGCATAAGCATCGAGAATCTGTCCTTGAAAGAAAATGCCCTGTCGCTCTTCGATTTTGCATTTGTCCATCAGCGTGAAAAGTTCATCTATTCGCTTGTCGTTTTCTTTATGATGCAAATCGGATTCAATCAAATGCTTCTTTATAGAACTAATTTCTGCAAAAAGCTGAGAATTTGTCAAAACAAAATCTTTCATCTGTTTGAACAATCTTATGAGAGTTTTACTTTGTTTAACCGCAAGTTCACCTTTGAGAACTGTCATAAGCATATAAATTCCCTGCTCTGTGAACGCATAAGGATTGTATTTTATATTATGACCTCTACCCTGTGGCTCATCGTTCAAGG
>CAMEET010000156.1 GCA_945915085.1 uncultured Treponema sp.
CACCAAAACAAAAACACTCTGCAAAATTTTCGCAGAGTGTTTTTTATTAAAAAGTCAGATTTTTAATTCTTCCTTTATAAAACTATTTTTTCAAAATAACAAATGATTTTGCAGGAAGTGTTCCAACAGTTGCAGAGTCATCTGCAATTTTATAAGTTCCGTTTGTTTCATCTATACTGAAAATCTTACCGGAATCAGTACATTCAATGTCCGAATCTGTTCCGTTAAAGTAAACTACATATTCAGTATTTTCAGAATCATAAGTTTTATATTTTACAACTCCATCAGTGCTTTTATATGTAATTGCTTCAACATAGTTTCCTTTTGTAAATGCATTGATATCTTTTCTGATTTGAATCAGGGCCTTATATGTGTTAAAGACATCTTTATATGATTCCTTCATTGAAAAATCAATTGTGTTTACATCATCAATGTTGTATTTTCCAGGTTCATTTGTCCACTTGATTCCACCTTTTGTATCTGCAGAATAGCTGTCAGGATTTCCTTTTTTAGTACGCATAAATTCCTGACCACCATTTAAGAACGGAGTTCCCTGTGAC
Organism: uncultured Treponema sp.; assembly: GCA_945915085.1. Taxonomy (GTDB): domain Bacteria; phylum Spirochaetota; class Spirochaetia; order Treponematales; family Treponemataceae; genus Treponema_D. Next base: position 561 of record CAMEET010000156.1, read on the forward strand.
AGAAGAACATAAGCTCCGCCAAGTTTTACCTGTTTCTTTATGTTTTCTATTAATTCAGGAGAATTCATCACTGCATTGTATGCTGCTTCAAATTTTGGTGCAAAATCACCAGTGAGCAGTTTTGAATCAAGTGTTGAATAGACAAGTTTATCAAACAAAGTATAATTGTCATGGCATTCAATATAATGAAGTGCAAGTCCTGAAAGATCTGTATCATTTCTGTGATTGCTTCCAGATTTTCCACTTAATCCTGCCACGATTCCTTTATCGCTATTAACGCCCTGAATCTGTCCTTTCTTAAATCCACCAAATTCAGCACCTTTTATTGCATCACGGAAATCATCATCAAATGCACCAACGCCATAACTTCCTGCAGAAACAGCCTGAGTTGCGCCGTCTTTAACACCACTCGTTCCACCTGTCCAAGGCTCTCCGTAAACCATAACATTAGGGTCAATTTTTGAAAGTTCTTCATAGATTTCTTTCATTGTTGACTTTTCATGTATTCCCATAAGGTCAAATCTAAAGCCGTTGATGTGATAATCGTTCATCCAATGCTTTAATGATTCAATGACATAATATTTTACCATTGCGTGGTTTGTTGCAGTTTCATTACCACAACCAGAACCATTTATATATCCAGAATCATCCAAACGGTAAAAATACTCAGGAACAGTCATATCGTACAGAGAACCATCGCCAGTTCCGTTTGTGTGATTGTAAACTACATCCATATTTACGGCAATTCCAGCATCGTGTAAAGCCTTAATCATTGTTCTCATCTGGCAAACTGCATCAGTTCCGTCTTTCATATCCTGAACATAGCGTCCTTCAGGAACATTATAATGATACGGATTGTAACCCCAGTTGTAATTCGGATCAGCATTTTTCTGTGCATAATCGAACATCGGAAGAATTTGAACATGAGTAATTCCCAAATCTTTAAGATGGTCGATAATTTTGTCTGAATTTGCAATATCAAGGAATTTTCCTGTTGAATCTGTTACAACTGCACGACTCCAGTCGCGGATATGCATTTCATAAATTACAGCTTCATTGTAAGTAGAACCTTTCCATGGATTTGTATAACTTGCTTCCCAATCAGCTGGAACTCCTTCTGTTGAAATATCGGCAATCTGACTTGCGACAGAATCTGCACTTGCAGCAAATGACCAGATGTCAGAAACATGTTTTGTATAATCTCCGCTTGTAATTGCATATTTGTAATATTTATTCGAACCGAATTCAACATTTTTTTTGCTCCAGAAACCATTTGCCCCTAAATCCATAGGAATAGTTTGTGCAGGTGTATCAAGATTTTCAGAATCAGCAAACAAGAGAAGTTCAACATTACTTGCAAGTGGTGCCCACATTTTAAATGAAGCATTTGTTCCGTTTACAGTTACACCGAGTTTTTCCGAAGAGTTTTTCATTTCTGCTGCTGCTTTTGAACCAAACCAGCTTTCAACTAATGAACTGTCAAGACTTACAGAAATCGTATCGCTTCCAACAGTTAATGTATAAGGAAGATTTTCTGCATAAGAATTCTGAATACTCTGTTTTAATTTAATTTTAAGATTTTCATTATCAAAAGAATCAATTTCAACATCACCATTTTTGTCGGTAAGTTTTACATTTTCGCTTGAAAGAGTTTCTTTTCCTTTTAATGTGATTGTTGTTCCGTCTGTAAATGATGCAGCATAAATACCTTTTGCAATCGTTGTCATGTCAGAACTGATATAAGCTTGTGTATCATTTGCCTGAATAAAGATTTCATTGTAGCGTGATGGGAAATTAAAAATAATATCTTTCGTTAAACCTGTATCACCTTTTATAGGAATCATTCCAAGTGACTGAGGATTATCTGCAAGTTTTAAATCAACGCATACAAAGGCACCGTTTGAATGTGTGAATTTTATACCTATAGGCCAACTTCCAAGTTTTTCAAGTTCAGAACCAGCAAAATCGTTCCAAATCCAAAGACAGTCTGCATTTCCTTTAAAATTTATACGGATATAACCGGCTTGAATAGTATCGGATGCCTGTGGTAAAGAAGAATTTTCACCGTCATTTGCACAACTAAAAAAAGTAAACAACACTGTAAGTAAAAATGCAATAAATTTTAAATTTTTTTTCAATTTAATCCTCCAAAATTTTTATTTAAAGACATAAGCCTTTAAGATTTTCCTAAAAAAGATTTTTATAATCCGGGTGGCTTTTTGATTGCTTCGACTTCGCTCAAGCAATCAAAAACCAGGCTTTCCAGGGTTCCGCTTTCGCTCCATTCCTACGCTTTCGCTTCGGAACTGTCTTACGCCAGCCCTTCCAATCCTTGCCACAAACAAAAAAATTCAACTTTTTTAAACTTTTTTCTTCGTTTTTTTGCCGAAAGTGAAAA
>CAMEET010000157.1 GCA_945915085.1 uncultured Treponema sp.
GTAGCTCAGCTGGATTAGAGCATCACCCTGCGGAGGTGAGGGTCGCACGTTCGAATCGTGTCAGTCTCAATAATTAGCTCGTCTGTTTGACGAGCTTTTTTTATCTAGTCTTCGTCTATTCCCAAAAGTTGTCGGTTTGCAAGTTCCACACCCAAAACTCCACATCCGCAAAAAACTACATCACCTGCACCACCAAATTCGCGAAAAAAAGCCAATGCTATGATTCCAAAAGACAAAATGTATATGCCTATAACTTTCGGAATTGTTTTTTTTGTGGAAATTTCATTTCTATCTGCAAATCCATTTTTTTTGCCACGAACAAAAAACCAGATAAAATCGATAATAACAAAAAATACTGCTGCAAGTGCTATCATTCTGTTCAAATACATCATTTATCATCACCTTATAAAAATAATCTGCATACTCTTTTTGATTTTAATTTTTTTTGATTTTAGTTTCCCTGAATAAACTTTTTTAGAGTTTCTCTTGTACTTTCAAATGCAATTGGCAGTTTTTCTATATCTTCCACTGTTTTTACCTGATGAACTGCAAGTGACTGAACTTCACTTTTTTGAATATCAAGCTGATTGATAAAATCGTTAAGTGAACTGAATTGGTCTGGAAGATGCGATTTAAAAAAAATATCACAAGTTTTGTATTCAATGTTTTTATATTGATATGTATTGGGATTTGTGCAGACGAATTCAAAATCTTTGATTTCAAAACCAAGTTCTTCTTTACATTCGCGAACAACGGCATTCTCGGCTGTTTCATCAAAATCAACAAAACCTCCAGGAATGGCAATTTTTCCTTTCTGAGGATCTTTTGCACGTACTTCAAATAGGATGTTATTTTCATCATCAAAAATAATTACGCCGACTGCAGCTGCCACATTGCAGTACAAATCAAAACCACAATCTTCACAAATCCATTTTCTGTTATTCAGATTTTTTATGTTTTTTCCTGCACACATTGGACAAAAATTAAAATCATTTTTCATTTAAAACACCTCATTGTTATCGCATCTGCCAGCGATTCAGATTTTTTTATAGTTTGAACTATCAACGGAACTATCAAAGGAATTATCGCCTTGATTTTCGCAAAAACGCCTTTTGTTTTTCCCAAAGCGCCTCGAATTACTTGAGTTTTTATAATCGACGACGCTTCATCTATCAAAACTGGGATAAACCTAAAAACAATTTCTACTATAATAATAAAATATTTTACTGGAATTCTGACGATTTTTAACGGAAACAGGAGAATATTTAATCCATCAATCAGGTCGTATTCTGGCGTTGAAACAAAAAATGCAGAAATGCAGCCAAGTGCTGAATATGTGCGTAAAATTGAAGCCAAACAGAATAAAATTTTTGATTTTGTAATGTAAAACCACTTAAGGCTGATATATGCTTTTTCACCTTCGAGTGGTGCTTTTAATATCAACTGTATTAGTGTAAAGAAAAGTAAAAATGGAAGAATTTTCAAATAAGAGCCGATAAGATTTTTGATTTTGAGATTTGAAATTCCAGCATAAATTACTGACAAAACGAACATTAACAGGCAGACTGGTATTGTTTTTGATGAAAGTGTCATTACGAACATAACCAGGAAAAGTATAATCCTCAGGAAAGCTGGAATTTTTTCTATAGAAGACTTTTTTCTGTTAGTGCCAGACATAGCGGCTGAAACTGCACGAAGATCTGAAAGTAGTTTTACAGAACTGCACACTTGCTGCTCGTCAAGCGATTTTTTTTCTGTTGATTCATTTTCTGGCTGATTTTGAAAAGCAGCATTTGAATCATAAACAATTCTTCCCTGCTCTATTTTAATTTCTCTGTCACTAAAATCAGCTTCATCTATTTTGTGAGTACTGAAAAGAATTGTTTTGTCATTTTCAGCAAGTTTTTTCATCATCATCAGAACTTCAAATCTTGCTTTACTGTCAAGTCCGGCTGTAGGTTCATCAAAAAGCAGAATGTCAGAGTCGAGTACCAAAATTCCTGCTATTGAAAGACGACGCTGTTCACCACCTGAAAGATAAAATGTTTTGCGTTCAGAAAATTTTTCAAAAGGCAAGGCTGCCAGATCCATCGATTTTCTTACAAGTTCTTTCAGTTCTTTTCCACTTTTGCCTTTATTGATTGCACCAAAAGCAACATCGTCGGCTGCAAAGTTTTCAAATAAAGCTGCTTTTGCATTCTGTTGAGCAAGAACTGGTTTTGATTCTGCAAATATTTTTCCATCTGACTGCGGTTCCAAAAGTCCTGCACATAATTCCAAAACTGTAGATTTTCCAGAGCCAGAAGGCCCTGTCAATGCAGTTATACTTCCTTTTTTCAGCTCAAAATTAATGTCATTAACTCCGTGATTATTTTGATTTTCATTTTTTTCGTAAGTAAATGATAAATTCCGAACAATAAGAGAATTTTGTTTTTCACAAAGCTCAAGAAAACGTTTTTCCCTGCAACAAACTTCAAGAGGATTTCCTTGAATCAGTTTTACATTTTCCTGATTTTCCAAAAAAGCCTTTTTTGTTCCGTAAAAAAACATTTTCCCATGATTCATTCCAATCACAGTATCTGCATCGTTTACAATCTGCATTTCGTGAGTAATCTGAATGATGGTATTGCCGCATTTGTGCCAGTATTTTACAAACTCTAGAATTTCATTTCTGGAAACTGGATCTAGCATGGAAACTGCTTCATCTAAAATCAAAATTTCTGGACGTAAAGCAATCACACCGCTGAGTGCAATTTTTTGAGTTTGCCCCAAAGAAAGCGCATTTGTTGAAGAAGAAGCTCTGTCAAGCATGTCAACAATGTTTAAAGATTCAATCGTTCTAAGTTCTACTTCTGATTTTGAAAGTCCCAGATTTTGTGGTCCAAACGAAGTATCTCTGGAAACTATTGCACTGACAAGCTGTTCTTTTGG
>CAMEET010000158.1 GCA_945915085.1 uncultured Treponema sp.
AATACTTGATTTTTGAAAGGTCAAGCGTTTTTCTTTCAAGATGATCTTTTATGCGACCTGGAGTTCCAACAACAATTTCACAACCGCGTTTCAAGTCTTTGATTTGAGTGGCATAAGAAGCTCCGCCGTAAAGTACTGTTGTGCGTGGAATATTATTGTCGGCAAATGACTGCATTTCTGTGCATGTTTGAACGGCAAGTTCGCGTGTAGGTTCCAGAATTAATGCCTGAACACTATCGCTTTTTTCACGGATATTCTGAATGATAGGAAGTCCAAAAGCTGCGGTTTTTCCTGTTCCTGTGCGTGCTTTTGCTATAAGATTTGTGTCGCCTGTGAGTAAACGTGGAATGGCAAGCACTTGAATTGGTGAAGGAGTTACAAATCCTTTTTTTGCTACAGCTTTTAATGTATATTCGTCTAACCCTAAATCTTCAAAAGTTACAGTTTCTGTTCCATTTTCTTCTGTTGAATTTTCATCTGCGTTTTGGATTTCTACATTTTTTTCTGCTTTTTCTTCAATCTGTTCTACAATTTCTTCTTTTTTTTCGTCAATATTCATAACTTCTAACTATAAACGAAAATCAATTTAATTGCAATTATATGTTAATAAATGTAAAAATATGTACAATTTTTCAACATATGTCCGATTCGAACCTGTGGAACGATTCGCCAGTTGACTGTGAGAGGTGCAGGGTTTTAAACTGAACAGCGTACCGAGTCTGGAGCTGCCGCCGGAGGCGGGCCCGTAAGGGCTGAGCGGATAGCGAACAGCGGAAGGCGACTGACTGACTGCACTTTGCTGAAAATATAGTTATGATTCTATTACGTGTATTCCCCAAAAATGTTTTTTTCATTATAATCTATCTATGGAACGTTCGAAAATTGTTGTTTTAGATTTTGGAAGTCAGTATGCGCATTTGATTGCAAAACGCTTCCGCATGTTAGGTTATTATTCTGAAATTGCTCTTCCTTCAACTGATTTGGAAGTTTTTGAAAACTGTAAGGGAATTGTTTTCAGCGGAGGTCCTTCTTCTGTTTATGATGAAAAAGTTCCTGAGTTTAACAGTGATATTTTAAAACTTGATATTCCGATTCTTGGGCTTTGTTATGGTCATTACATTGTGCATCTTGGCTATAACGGAAAAGTTGGCAAGGCTGATGTCGGTGAATTCGGTTTTGCACAGCTTAAATTAAATGAAAATGTAAAATCTCCTCTTTTTGAAGATTTGAAGTGCGAGCAGCAGGTTTGGATGAGTCATCAAGATGGTGTTCTGCAGCCTGGTGATGGATTTGAAGTTGTCGGTTCCACAAAGGACTGTCCATTCGCCGCAACTCAAAATCTTGCAAAAAAGCGTTTCAGTCTTCAATTCCATTGTGAAGTAAAGGATACTCCGTGTGGAAATCAGCTTTTTGAAAATTTTGCAAAATATTGCGGAATGGAAAAAAACTGGGATCAGGATACTGTTCTTCAAATCATTTTAAATCAAATAAAAACTGATGCTGGTGATAAAAATGTTCTTCTGTTTTTGAGCGGCGGCGTTGATTCGACTATTACGTTTGCCCTTTTAAACAAAGCCCTCGGGCAGGACAGAGTTTTGGGACTTCACATTGACAATGGTTTTATGAGAAAAAATGAATCTGCAAATGTAAAAGAAGCTTATCACAAATTTGGTTTTGATAATTTTATTGTGGAAGATGCTTCTGAATCTTTTTTGAAGGCAATTGCAGGGCTTACTGATCCGCAGAAAAAGCGCATGGCTGTGGGTGAAAATTTTATTACTGTCAGAAATGAGGTTGTTGCTGCTCAGCATCTTGATGAAAGTAAATGGCTTTTAGCTCAGGGTACTCTTTATCCTGATATTATTGAATCAGGTGGTACTAAAAATTCAAATACTATCAAAACTCATCATAACAGGGTTCAGGGAATTCAAGATTTGATTTCCAAAGGATTAATTATTGAGCCGATTCGTGATTTGTATAAAGATGAAGTGCGTGCTATTGGAAAAAAACTTGGTCTTTCTGATGAACTTGTGATGCGTCATCCATTTCCAGGTCCAGGTCTTTCTATTAATGTTTTGTGTAATGATGGAAAATCTTGGACTGAAAAAGATCAGAAGGAATTTGATGCTGCCAAAGATGAATTGAACAGAATCGAATTGAATATGTTCTGTGAAAATTGCACTTCAAGTCTTGTGCGTGATGTGCTTCCTGTTCGTTCGGTTGGTGTGCAAGGTGATTTCAGAACTTACCGTTTTCCAGCCCTTTTGACTTTTAAAGATGAAGGTGATGGTTTTTATCATTTTCCAAAAAAACATGAAAAAATTGAGCAGTGTTCTTCGACTATAACAAATGCTGCAAAATTTATTAACAGAACCTGCATTAAGCTTTACCAGAATCCAAAATTTAAAAATGAAGATTTGAAACTACAGGAAGGTTATTGCGACAGACGGCGTCTTGACCAGCTCCGCGAAGTGGATAACATTGTGCTTACAAATCTTCACAATTCTGGCTGGTACGATAAAATTTTTCAGCATTTGACTATCGATTTGCCTTTTGCTTCCTGTGCTGATCATGCAACTTTTGTTTTGCGTCCTGTTTGTTCGGAAGATGTTATGACTGCACGTTTTGCAATGCTTCCAGCTGATTTGCTGTCAAAAATTGTTCATGAGATTGCCGCGTTGGATTTTGTGGACGCTCTTTATTTTGACGCAACAAACAAACCTCCGGCAACTTTTGGCTGGGAGTAGCACGTGCTATTTATATAAACACCACTGTCAGATGAGTTTGGCACGTGCTGCGAGTTTTTTGCAAAAACTCGTGGAAACAATGAGTTAAACCGCAAACCGGCTTGACCGGTTTGTCGGCTTTGAACTTCTT
>CAMEET010000159.1 GCA_945915085.1 uncultured Treponema sp.
TCTGTCCCTGTTTTAATTAAGGTCTGTCCCTGTTTTAATTAAGGTCTGTCCCTGTCTCGTGCTTTAAGTTGGAATATCAATGTAAGTTTAGTTTGCACGAGCCTCGAGTTTTTTTAACGCTTCGCTAAAAACTCATGGAGAGTTTTGTTTAAAATCAAGGTCTGTCCCTGTTTTAATTTGGTAAATTTTCGCCAGTTGGGTGTGGTTGGTGCAGGGTTTTAAGGTGAACAGCGCACCGAGGCTTGAACAGGCGACGAAGTCGAGTCCGAAGGACCGAGCGGATAGCGAGCTGTGAAAGGCGACTTGGAAAGTTATGGTTTGCTGAGAATTTTATCAAAAATATTTTCGCTCTTATTTCGTTCTTATTGATTGAAAAAAGCCTGGTTTTAATATACAATTTTATGGATGTCTTTGTGTCATCATGTTTGATTGCATTTGATGTGTCCCTAAAGAAGGTTTTTATTTTTGATTTTTGGAGGAAAAAAGTGGCTCATTGTGTTGTTCCTGAAGCTGAGGCTATTTTGGATAAGGAATTTCCTGTTTTAGATAAAGGTTTTGTTCGTCTTGTTGATTATTTTGGTGGTGACCAGAGAATTGTTCAGTCTGCAAGGGTTTCTTATGGTGAAGGAACAAAAACTGTCAGTCAGGATGGTGCTTTGATTGATTATCTTTTGCGTCATCAGCATACTTCTCCTTTTGAACAGGTTGTTATGACTTTTCATGTAAAAATGCCGATTTTTGTTGCCCGTCAGTGGGTTCGTCATCGCATGGGAAGAATGAACGAAGTTTCTGGACGTTATTCTATTATGAAAGAGGAATTTTATGTTCCTCAGGAAGATAAGGTTTCGCCTCAAAGTGTAAATAACAAACAAGGTCGTGCATCTGAAGCTTTTGATAAGCAGACTGCTGAAAAAATAATTCAGCAATTGTCAGAAGGTCAGAAAGAAGCTTATGAAAATTATTCTGAATTGATTGATGCTGGTCTTGCACGAGAGATTGCCAGAATTAATCTTCCTTTGTCTTTGTATACGGAATTTTACTGGCAGATGGATTTGCATAATCTTTTTCACTTTTTGAAATTGCGTCTTGATTCTCACGCTCAATATGAAATTCGTGTTTATGCACAAGTTTTGCTTGAAATTTGTAAAAAAGTTGCTCCTATGGCTACTGAAAGTTTTATCAATCATATGAATGAAGGTGTGAATTTTAGTGGTGAGGAAATGAACGCTTTGCGCGCTGTGTTAGACGGTAAGGAAAATCCTTTGCAAGGCAAAAAACTTGAAAGATTTAACGAAAAAATTAAAACTGGAGTTCAGTTGTAGTCTTATGAAACGGATTTTATTTTTTTTATTCATTTTGAGCAGTTTTTTTCTGATTTCCTGTAAAGATAAGGTGATTGGTTATTCTGTTGTTTTGTGGAATAATCCTGAGCAGGAGATTAAATCTGGGGATGTGCTGCCTGTTTACATTAAATCAAATATTTCTCATGTTTATATTGCAGGAAAAAATCTTAATCTTAATGAAAATGAGCAAAAAATTGAAATTCCGTTATGGCAGTTGACTGAACCTGTTAAAAAAAGCAAATTATCTTCTGTAAAAGAGAAATATCAGGAAAATGCCAGAACTTATGCTAATGTAAAAACTGATGGACTTCCTTGTCGTGCAGAGCCTGTTAATACTGCAAAGCAGGTTTACCGTTTGCGTAAAGGCGAAATTATCAAGATTTTGTATAAAGGCAATGGACAGTCTCCTATGACTGGTGGTAAACCGCTTCCAGGAGAATGGTATAAAATTTTGACAGACAACGGTACTACAGGCTGGTGTTTTTCATATAATCTTGATTTATTTGAAACTGATGATAATGGCAACAGAATCGGTGGAAATGATTTTGTTGATGAAGTGCAGGAAGATGAGATTTACAAACTGATTGTTTCGAATGTATGGTATCCTGAAGAATTTAGAAGTTTGATTGATTCGGAAGATATAGATTTGTCAAAAATTCATCCTTCTTATAGATTCACGATTGATGAAGAAAATAAAAAAGTTTCTTTAAATACTCAAAAAATTCATGAAAGCTGGATTTATGATGGATATTCAAAAATTGATGATCGTGAATATGAATTGAAAAATATTTCCATTAAAATTATTTATCGAAAAGCAGATTACATTGTTGTGCGATATACTGACGAAACTGGAAAACCTCAGGATTTGAATTTTGTTACGATAAAAGAAGATTTGAATGAGATTATTTCGAAAGAAAAACAGCGTCGTAGTGAAGAATTGATGAATCTGTGGTATAAAGGTCCTTACTCAAGCCAGAGTTATGGAAAACTTTCGTTTACTGAAGACAATTTGTTTAAATGGACTGGTTTTAAGCTTCTTGTGCCGTCTGTAATCCCTGCTGGATCAAAAAACAATGGTTCTGCTCAGATTAAATATTCTCTTTCTAAGACCTTAAAAAAAGATTATGATGGAATTGTTACGTTTACTTTCGAAGGTTCGTCGCAGGAGATTAGTTTCCTATACAAAATGGATGATGGCGGATTAAAACTTGAAGATACTATTGGTGCTTCGTTTAAAGGCAATCAGATTACTTCACGTGGCGTAAGTCCTGTAATTATCTTCTTTAAACGAACGTTTTAGTTCCGATTTTTTTGATGAAATTAATGACAAGCATAATTATTCCTCACAGACACACAGGGCAAACGCATGGCGCATTATTGCGTTTTTGACTTGTGAATCAGGACTTGTAGCCAGATTTTATTACTAGGACAAATGTCGAGTTTTAAATTTTTATTCTTTGGGTGGCTTTTTG
>CAMEET010000160.1 GCA_945915085.1 uncultured Treponema sp.
TTCCAGCTCACGTAGAAATGATGGGCTTTATGGGAATGGGAAACAACCCAATGGTGGGCTGCACCGTTGCTTGTGCTGTTGCTGTAGCTGGTTCTTTCTAATGAAAAACTTTAATTAAAAAAAAGGCTTTTTGTCAAAGAAAAATTCTGACAAAAAGCCTTTTTTTTGGAAAAATCATGGGAATTTACAGCATTTTGAGAATTACGTCTTTAGGCATGTATCCAACTGTGCTTCGCTCCAGTTTTCCGTTTTTGAAAACTGCAAGAAACGGAATGCTCATGACGTTGTATTGCATTGCAAGTTCCTGCTGCTCATCAACATTGATTTTGCCTACTTTTATCTGCGGATTTTCCTGTGCAATTTCTTTGATAACAGGCGAAAGCATTTGGCACGGTCCGCACCAGTCAGCAAAAAAATCAAGTAAAACTGGTTTGTCTGATTCCAATACTTCTTTTTGAAAATTTTCTTTTGTTATTACGATTTCTGACATTTTTTTCCTCCAAATATTCAAAATATTTCAGTTGATTACTGTCACTTTTTCGGGATTTTTATCTGATTTCGCAGAAAAATCAGATTTAGGAAACGATTTTGCCCCGAAAACAAGTATATAAATCCTGATAATTTAAAGATATTTGATATGCAGTAAAAAATCAAGGAAAAAAAGTTTTGATTATAATTCAGCTAAAAGTTTTTACAGATAAAATCGCAGAAGGAACAGATGTCACGGCATTTTCCCGGAAATTTTTTGCCCTGATCATGAATTTTTTTTTGAATTTCTTTTCTGTAGTTTGAAAGACCTGTTTCATAGCAAAGTTTGACCATTTTGTTTTTTTCGGCATTTTTCATCACTGTCTGGAAATTGTCATCGATTGTGCCGATAAAAAGCTGTTCATTTTCGTTTGCAAAACCACAGCATGGTGCAATTTTTCCATTTGCATGAATGTATAATATTTGTCCCGGACCTTCGCAGTAGTCTTCTTTAAACCAAAAAAAGTTTTGCCATGCTCTTTTATCTTCTGAAAGAAAAGTTTGTGGAAGTTTGTAAACTGGAATTTCGGGATGATTCTTTGTGAATGTTTTAAACATCGATTCCCATTTTTTTGCAGATTTATAAAAAGTTTTTTGTGCTGATATATTTTCCGGGGGCGTTGCGGGGGCTGCGGAATTATTTTTTGTGCCCCCGCTAGAGAGGGGTATGGAGGCAACGAAGTGCCGACTAGGGGGGAGACTTCCCCCCTCATGATGTTTTACACTCTGAATATTAATGCTTTCTTTTCCAAAATATTGTTGAACTGTTTCTATGAAATATTCAATTTTTTGTGGATTTTGATTGTGAAAAATGTCCCAGCTCAAACCGATTTTGCCGTCGTACCCGGCTTCCTGAATTTTCTGGAGGGTGGAGTGAAGTTCTTCTGGATTTTTCCACCATGTTCCGTTTGTCATAATCTGGTCGAAAAGAAGGTCGAGCTGTACTGTTTTTTTGATTAGGGCAAGCATAAAATCAAGATTTAGAAAAGGTTCGCCGCCTGAAAAACCGACTTTCTGGATGTTTGTTGCAGCTGAAACGAGAAAATTTATGGATTTTTGCGTGTCGAGTGTAATTTTGCTTTGACTTACAAAACAGTGAGGACAATGGAGGTTACATTCTGCTGTGGGGCAGAAAATTATTTCTTCGGGATTAAACATTTTTTTATTGTACTGTTTTTTTTGTGAAGTTTAAACTCATTTTTTGTTTTGCCGGTGATTTGTTGTATATTTGCTGAAGATTTGTTACCGTTTTTTTTAGATTTGATGGAGATTTTCTGTAGGACACTGGAGATTTGATTGAGATTTGCTGAAGTTGGGACTGAAAATTTTTGCCTTGTTTTTAGATTTGACGGGGAGCTTCGGAAATTTGTGCACAACTTTTTGAAGAATATTTTTGATGTGAAACTGCTGGCGCAAGTGAGATTTGTGAAATTCATTTTTAATGCGGTAGTGATGAATAAAATACTAGATTTTCTACCATAAAAATATTATTATAGAAGAGAAACAAATTCGGCTGCAGCTGGAGATTGAGTTCTGTCTCTGCGGCACATTTTTTTAATTTCAGAGGTTTTTAAAATGATTAAAACTGTAAAAGATGTTGATCTTAAAGGCAAACGCATTATTATGCGTGTTGATTTTAACGTTCCTATGAAGGACGGAGTTGTTCAGGATGATACTCGTATCATGGCTGCACTTCCTACTATTAAATATATTCTTGAACAGAATCCTCGTTCTCTTGTTCTTATGAGTCATCTTGGCGATCCTAAAAAGGATGTGAAGAAAGCTCAGGAAAAAGCTGAAAAAGCTGGTAAAACTTGGACAGAAGCAGATGCAGAAAAATTTATCAATGGTAAAAACCGCATGGCTCCTGTTGTAAAATATTTTGCTGAAAAACTTGGAAAAGATGTTACTTTCCTTCCTGATGCTCTTGGTCAGAAAGCTGCAATTGATGCTCTTCCAGAAGGCGCTGTTGCAATGCTTGAAAACGTTCGCTTCCACAAAGAAGAAACTTCTAAAGATTCTGCTGAACGCGATGTTATGGCAAAAGAACTTGCAACTTATGGTGATATTTTTGTAAACGATGCTTTTGGAACTGCTCACCGTGATCAGGCTTCTACTGCTTCTATTGCAAAATTTATGGGTTGTGAATCTGTTGGCGGATTCCTTATGGAAAAAGAAGTTAAATACATTCAGCCAATGGTAGAAAATCCTCCAAAACCACAGGTTGCAATTATT
>CAMEET010000161.1 GCA_945915085.1 uncultured Treponema sp.
AAAAAATTTTGTCTTATCTATATTTTGATCAAGACGGATTTTTCTATTATTTTGAAAAATATTTTCCAGATTATGTTTCGATTTATGAATGTTCAAGATTTTACAGTGAAAGCTTTGAAACAGCTGACTGGGTAGATTCTCTCATCTTAAAAATAGAAGAAAAAAGAATTGCCAATGAGATTGCTGAAATGGAAACTGAAGCATTATCTGATTTTGAAAATGAAGAAGATTCTGTGATTGAAGAAATTCTTGATGAGCAGAATGAACAGATTGAAAAAATCTTTTCAGATTCTGTGGAGCAGAAAGAAATTTCTTCTAAAAACGGAAATCTTATTTTTATGGAATTTGACCGGGAAAAGTTTATTCCAAAAAAAACAGAAACTGGTTATGAAATAATTCACAGTCAGAACAATAATGTAACGCGGAATTATTACAATCAAAAATTTTTACTTGAATCGTCACAAAAGTGGGTGATTGATCCTTCAAAAATTCAGGAAAATCAAAATCCTGTTTCAATTGAAAATTATTTTTATGATAATGAAACTTCTGCTATAATAAAAACAGAAAAAATCACATTTGATGAAAATATTCAGAATCTGCAAATAGTTTTATATGATGATAAAAAGCAGATTGTTCAAAAAAGTGAATATAAAATTATTGATGAAAAAAGATATTTAATTCAGCAAAATGATTTTAAGTATGATAAAGATGGAAATATTGTTCAGAACGAAAAGAATGAGTATTTTTATAATGATGATTTTTCTGTTTTAACCGAACAGTTTTCTAGAAAATATGTTTACAAAATGAACGATGAAGATTTTCCTCCTGATTTTGAATATTTTGAAAATGATGTTTTGAAGATGAAAAATAAATATTCGACACAAAAAGGCAGTTATACAAGTCAAATTTTCTTTGAAGATGATTTTTCTGTAAAAACATATTATATAGAAGAAAAAAAGGTGAAAGAAATTTATTATTCTGGTGAATCAGTTTTGAGGGTAAAAAATTATGATAAACAATGAAATAAAAAGTTTTCGATGGATAAGTTTCGTCTCAAAACGATTTGCTTCTGTGGATAGAAAAGGAAGATCGGCAGTTACGTCTTTTCTGGCTACTCTTGGAATCTGCGTGGGCGTTATGACTTTGATTGTTGTAATCAGCGTGATGAATGGTTTTCAGATGAGTTTTATCGATTCAATTCTGGAAATTTCATCTTTTCATGCAAGAGTACAAAATATTCCTCAGGAAACTGAAAATGATTTTTTTGAATTCTGTGATAAAAATCCTCAAATTTTGAGTGTTACTCCTTTTTATGAAGCTCAAGCTTTGATGGCAGGTGAAAAAAATGGTACTTCGTCTGTCATAATCAGAGCTGTTCCGCAGAATATTTATCAATATGATGAAGGATTTAATAAAGAAATCATATTGGCTGAAGGCGAATTTGATTTGGGTGAAAATGAACAGTCAAAATTTTTTGGAAAAAATGTAATAGTGCTTGGCTATTCGCTTGCGAATCATCTTGGCGTGAGTGTTGGTGATTCTGTGAATCTTTTAATGCTAAGTGGTTCTAGCGATGTGGAACTTTTTTCGGAAGACAGAATTTTTACAGTGACAGGGATTTTTTCATGCGGATATCAGGAAATAAATAGCGGTTATGCCTTTATAAGCATAAATAAAGCGGCAGAATATTTTGGAAAACAATCAAAAAAAAGTTACGGTTTGAAATTTGTTCATTATGACAGGGAAATGAAAATCATAAATCAGATTCAAAAAAAATTTCCGGATTGCAAAGCAGATTCATGGAGAAATTATAACAGAAGTTTTTTCTCTGCGTTGAAAGTTGAAAAAAATATGCTTATGTTTCTTGTTGCCCTCATTTTTATTGTCGTCGCTGTTAATATTTATAACGGTATGCGCAGAATTGTGTTTGAACGAAAAAGTGAAATTGCAATTCTTTCAGCACTTGGCGCAAAAAAATGGGGAATAAAAGCAGTGTTTATTTTCAAAGGATTTGTCAGTGGTTTTTTTGGCGCGATTGTTGGAATGATTCTGGGGATTATTATTGCACATAATTCTGATGTTGTTTTTACAATTCTTTCAAAGATAATGTTTTTCTTTCAATATATTTTTACAGCAATAACAGAACCTGAAAATTTAATGTATATTCAAGAAAATTCTACTTACCGCATTTATGCAGAAATTCCAGCACGGATTTTTCCAAAAGAAGTTGCGGTAATAACACTTTTTGGAATTATATCGCCTTTAGCTGCTTCGTGGGCTGCAAGCAAAAATGTTTTGAAAATGACTGTTTCGGAGGTTTTGCGCTATGAATAATCTCGCAGATGAAAAAATAAATGAAAATATCAGCCAGAATAAAGCTGGTCAGGAAAATAATTGTTGTGATTCAGAAACTATTTTGCAGATTACAAATCTAGAAAAAAAATATGTTTCGGACAGCGAAAATCTTATCGTTCTTCATGATTTGAATTTGACTGTAAAAAAGGGCAGAAAAATTGTGATTGTAGGGGAAAGCGGCAGTGGAAAAAGTACACTTTTGAATATTATCGGAGGAATTGATAAATTTGAAAGTG
>CAMEET010000162.1 GCA_945915085.1 uncultured Treponema sp.
AAAGTTCAATAATTCCATCACTAAAAGTTACAAGAATATCACCTTTCGACATTTCAAAATCTATGTCAGAAAAAGAAACTTCAATTCCTTCCATTCCAATAGCACCAAAATGAACTTCCTTATCAAGTTGCTTCAAATCAACAATTTTATCATCTTTTGCACTGTATAAAACTGGATAAGGGTGACCTGCACTAGAAAGTTCTACTTTGCTTGTGTCTTCATCAATATCAGAAAAACGAACCATTACTCCTGTCAGATAATTTTCAATATCACCTTTTGCTTTGATGATTTTGTCATTTACATCTTGTAAAGCAGAAGAAACTTTTTGATTTTGCTCGAGACTTTTTCTGAAAGCTTTAAAAATAATGTTCTTGGAAAGCATAGTAATTAAGGCTGCTGCAACACCATGGCCTGAAGCATCAAAGAGTGAAAATCCATTTAAAATATCATTCTGAATGTAAAAGTCATAAAGGTCACCTGAAACTTTATCGAGCGGTTCATAAACAATTGCTATTTCCCAGTTTTTTACTTCACCTTCAGGACGTGCAAAAAATTTCTGTTGAACTATTGAAGCCATTGCTAAATCTTTCTGTGCACGTTGATTTTCATAAAGGAGTTTTTCATTTGCAAATGTTAAATCAACAGTTCGAAGTTCAATCTGACGCTGCAAATCTTTGTTGAACTTTTCATTTTGAACAAACACTTTCGAATAATCAATTGAAAGCATAAAAATAAAGAAAGTTACGGTTATTTCCCATCCAAAAATCATAAAAAATGGATGATTAATATTATGATTTAAAGTTCTTGCAACGAAATCTATAAAAATACTGATAATTGAAGGAAGGAAACCTATGGCAAGCGAAATAAGTAGATTTTTGTTTTTGATTTTTTTGAAATTCATAAAAAGATATACGTTTACAAAAATAAGCTGTGCACTGTAAATCATAGCCATCGGGGTAAACAGGCGGAGAAGGGTAACGTATTCTTTAATAATAAAAGTGATTATAATAGTTGAAGCAAGAATGATATTTTTGATGATAATCCAGAATTTCGGCTGCTGAATTCCAAGATAAGCAAACATAAAATTCATGGTTGTATAAGTGCTAAAATAAAATCCATAGAAAAGTGTAAATTTTGCGAACAAAGTGAAACTTACAATTCTGTCACCGTAGCCTGGCCATTCATTTCCACTGAAAAAAGCAAGGAAAAAGAATGTTGCAAGACAACTCAACGCAAAATGAAGCAGGTATTTTGATTTTTTTGCAAAATAAAAGAAAAGCAAGAATAAAAAAGCTGCATTCAAAATTCCTTCAAAAAGAAGATAAATTTTTGAATTGAAAAAATCTTTGCTGTTAGCATAATATCTTGCTCTGTCGATTTGTGCAATCAGACAGCCGTTTGAAATTGTGCCGTTTCCTTGTGAAAATATTTTTAAAAGAATTGTATTTTCTCCATCTTTATTCAAAATATTCTGCGGAATAGTGTACAAGTGTGATTTATAAAGTGAAGAATAATAGTGCGGCGGAAAACTACCAGTTTCTCCAATAAAAACACCATTACACCATGTTTTATCTGCAAAATTTATGTACGGAAAAACCACACCAAGTTCATCGTTTTTAAATTCAGCAGGAAGTGTAAAAGTGAATTTCACCCAAACATAAGCTTGATCATCACCTAAAAGTTCAAACAAGTTTGAATATTCTAGTTTGAGCGGAGAAAAATGTTTGTTTACGGCATCGTGAATCGTTTCGTCCTGTGAAGACAAAGCCCACATCGCACAGTCGTCTAAAGAAAGATTTGCATAAGGAAGTTCTCTTTTCTTGCAGGAAATCGAGCATATTAATAGAAGAAAAATAATTAAAATCTTAATGAACTTATTCTTCATAAATCCTCACAAATCTTTCTTTAAAATTCGACTTTTTTTTAATAATTAAAAACTAAAATGCAGTTTTAATTGTTCTTTCAATTCTAGCAAGAGATTTTTCTTCACCCAGAACAAGAATGCTTCCGATTAATGGAGGCGAAACTCTGCTTCCAGTTACAGCCATGCGGATTGGCATCATAAAATCTCCGAGCTTAATGCCTAAAGCTTCTGCTTTCTGTTTTGCAAGATTTTCAGCACCTTCGTGGTCAAGACTAAAAATCTGATGAACAAAATCTTTTGCTTCTTCAAGAACTTCTTTTGTTTTAGCAGCATCAATTTTCTTTGGAATGATTTGTTCTGCTGGAGGAACAGGTGGTTCTGTGAACATAAAACGAACCATTTCTGCAGCTTCTGTCAAAAATTTCAATCGTTCCTGAATGAGAGGCATAAGACCAAGAAGTGTTTTTTCAACATCTTCTGTTGTCATATTCATAGATTTATCTACACAGTAAGGACGACCATCATCACCAAGAGCAACTCCTGAAAATTCAGGTCCAACATTTGGTTTTGGTTGAGGATTTTCAGGATTAATTTCGAGAGTTGCATCTCCAGTTCCAGTGATAAAAGGAAGTGTCCA